>PBCC01000025.1 GCA_002716825.1 Halobacteriovorax sp.
GCGGCATGGGTGGCTATCCAGGAATGGGTGGCGGAATTTATGCGGCGGCATGGGCGGCGGTTATCCAGGAATGGGTGGCGGTGGTCTAGGTGGCGGCATCTATATTGGTGGTGGACTCGGTGGCGGTGGCTACGGTCCTGGCATCGGTGGTGGTGTTTACGGTCAGCCCGGTGGAATCTATGGTGGCGGCTACGGCGTCGGCGGTTACGGTGGTGGAGTTATGAATTGTATTCAAGCTCCATGTCCCGGCATGGGCGGCGGTTACGGCGGCGGAATTGGTGGCCCTTATTACGGCGGCGGCGGTGGTATCAACGGTGGCATCGGCATTGGTGTCGGTGGAGGCCTCGGTCCTTACGGCGGTGGTGGTTATTACGGCAACACTGGTGGTTACTACGGCGGAGCTGGCGCAAATGGTTACTATCAACAGCAACAACAGATGATGCAAACTCAGTATGCTCTAGGTGCTCGTGGACAAGCTGTTCAGCAAGCTCAAGGAGCGACTTGGCAGTCACTACAGCAAAATGCTTACGGTGCTCAACAGGCCATGTATGCTAACGGCAATATGTATGGCGGCGGCGGACAAGGTTATATGTACGGTGGCGCGCCCTACTCAGCAGGCAACCTAGGCTTTCACTTTTCACTAGGTGGGGGAATTGGTTACGGCGGTGGAGCAGGCGCTGGTGGCGGATTTAGATTTTAAGAAATAATTAAAAGAGTTGAAATAAGAAGGCGTGCTGATAGCACGCCTTTTTTTACGCTAAATTGTGGATGAGAGTTTTGATTGAGTGTCTAAAGATGACCTCAATCTTGTTGCCATCAATAATCTTGTCGATTACACCTGGCCCAAACTTAGGATGATCAACAATATCACCTTTCATGAACTTCACTTTTGGTGAATAGTCTTTTGATTTTGCTGTAGCATTGCCAACAGCTGTCAACCAAAGATCTGAAATCGACTCTTGTGATGTAGCTTTTTTGCTTACAGTACGAGTACGTGTTGAAACTTTTTTAGCTTTTACTTTTGAAGGGTCTTTGTAAGCGTGGCTACCACCACAAGTTTTACATTGAACTTTGCCAATCGTATCACCAGCTTTCATAGTGATAATAATGTGAGCAAGGGTAAGCTTGCACTTTCCGCAAAAGGAAAGCACCTCTTTCCCAGCGCCTAAAGAACTCATATGGGGGCCTTTTGGTTTGTGTGGTAAAATCGACGAACGGAGCACACAGTACGAGGAATCGTGAATAAAGTAAAGGAAAAGGGCAGCGAGACTCAACCTAGGTTATTGGATAAAGCGCGTAGTTTACCAATGAGTTCTGGTTGTTATCTGATGAAAAATCAGCGCGAGGAAATACTCTATGTTGGTAAAGCAAAGCAGCTTAAACCAAGAGTTTCCTCATATTTTAACGCGTCGATTAAAAATACAAAGACGGAAATCCTTGTCTCCAAAATTCATGATTTTGAATTTATTGTCACCGGTAACGAAGCCGAAGCGCTTGTTTTAGAAAATAATCTCATTAAGAAACATTCGCCCAAATATAATATTCGACTCAAAGACGATAAGTCTTATCCCTACGTCATCGTGGATAATAATGAACCATTTCCAAGACTTGTTTACGCTAGAAAGTTTAAGCGTAAAGCAGGTTTACAAGTTTTTGGACCGTTTCCAACGGGGTCCAATATTGCTGAGGTTTTGCGTTTGTTAACCAAGTCCTTTCGATTGCGTGACTGTAATCTTCGCGAATTTAAATCGAGAAAAGAACCTTGCTTGCTGTATCAGATCCAACAATGCTCGGCTCCTTGTGTGGATTATATTAGTGAGCAGGAGTACGCGACAGACTTAAAACTAGCTCTTAGCTTTCTTTCTGGCTCAGCTAAAAAAACGCTAAAAGCGATTGAAAAGAAAATGTTACTTGCTGCCGATAGCGAGCAGTTTGAACATGCCGCTATTCTTCGCGATCACTTAGAGACCCTGACTCAGTTTAGTCAGACTGATCAGCAGCGAAATGCTGAATATCAGGGCAAAGAACGAGATGTTGATATTGTAGCCTATCACCAAGGTGAAATCGAAGTTGATATTGCGATCTATATGACGAGAAACGGAATGCTTCTAGGACATAAAAACTTCAATTTCCCGGTCGTTGATATGACGGAAAATGTGGCGGAAGAAGTTTTGCAGTTCTTGTTTCATTATTATAGTGAATCAAACGACACGCTTCCTTCACTCGTTGTGACACCTTTTGAAGAAGAGGGAAGAACCCTACTTTCACAGGCGTTTGTTCTACAAGAGCGTTCAATCAAAGTAGAGCATCATAGCAAAAAGTTTCAGGCCATGTGGCAGCTTGCCTATGAGCAATCGGTTGAGCATCAAAAAGTCAGAATTAATAATCAAGACAGTGTTTTCAATGGCCTTAATAAATTGAAAGAGCTTTTGAATTTAAAAGAGAGACCAGTTGTCTTGGAATGTTACGATATTGCGATCTTTCAAGGGAGCTCTCCCACGGCAGCACGAATTGTTTTCCATAATGGCAAGGCCGATAAAAAGCTCTATCGCCATTATCATCTTGAGGAGTTGCCTGAAGGCAATAACGATTTTGCCATGATGGGAGAAGTCGTTAAAAGAAGAATTAAAGACGGTGCACTTCCCGATGTCTTTGTTATTGATGGAGGGATGGGTCAGGTGAATATTTGGAGGGCCGCCTTAAGTGAGTTTCAAATTGATCTTCCTGTTGTTGGTATTGCAAAGGCTAAGAGTGCAAAAGGAACTGAAGAGCGCTTGATCATCCCCAATAGAACTAATCCTTATCTCCTTCATAAAAACATGTCGTTGTTTAGAATTCTCGTGCAAATGCGAGATGAAGCTCACCGCTTCTCCAGACGCTTGCACCATAAGCAAGAGAGCAAACGAACATTCTCTTCTTGGATTGATCAAATTCAGGGGATTGGGCCAAAAACGAAAACGACAATACTTACCAATATAAAAATTTCTAAAGCAGAGCTAGCTGAACTTTCAGAGGATCGAATCGTTCTCGAATTGGGCGTAGACAAAAAAATAGCGCGAAAAATTCGCGCTTATTTTGATTCGATATCTTAAAAAATAGTCAGTATCAATTGTGCAGTTCGACGCTGTCGCGTACGCTCAGCACAATGGCAGACACCGCTTCAAGAGCTTTGCTCTTGACGCGAGTCAGTTAATGCTATGAACTTTCTTTCCATTATCACAGCCACAATCAGCGCAGCGTGCACTTTCTTGAACTAGGAGATGGCCGTAGTCAGAGACGTGTGAATGGACCAGCGTCGAGCCACAGATCTTACATGAGCTGATCATCTTGCGAACTTGCTCAGCATCACCAAAGTATTCTTCAAAACTCTCAAATTTAAAATCAGCGTCAAAGGACATGCAGGTTCTCCCTTTATAAGTGGCTAAGTCCCAGAGACTACGTCGTGGTGACTTTGCTTATAATACTTTTTCGGGACAAATGGCTTAAGCTTGATTAAGTTTGAATTAACACGCGCTTAGGGGTGTTTTTTTCCCCAAGCGTTTTTGTGTAGTATCTTTTACTTTAGGTTTTATGACGAATAAAGGTGAGTTTTTTCAGGCACTTAGAGATCGCAAACAGCTTATGGGTGCGGCCAAGTTAGCGCATAAGCTTTTTGCCGCCTCGCCTTGGTATATCGACGGAGTTCTCAAGCTTGGTGATCAGCCTGCACTTCAAAGTAAGCCGCTTGCCACTCCTAAAATGGATAGTGAAAAAGTTAAAACACTAGAGTCTTTGAAAAGTTTTGCAGATCAAAAACTTGAAGAAACTCCAGGGGCTAAGATTGAGTTTCCCGGTGGTGAAGTGGCCGCTAAAGAGGGAGCACTTGTAGGCCGAAAAATTTCAATTTCAGATAAGGCGAAGCTTCCAAGTTGGACCAATCAAAATATTAAAATTATTTTTTACGGTGAGTCCTCTAAACTAGGTGATCCTAGCCAAGCCAGCGGGACTAGAGCGGCAGAGTTATTAGATAAAATGGTTTCGGCCATGAAGATTCCTGAAGATCAAGTGTTGAAACTACTTAGTGAAGAAAAGTTAGAAGAGTCTAGCGAATTCTTCGAAAGCTTTATGAAGGGACTTTTATTTTCTAGACCGGCCTTCGTCGTGAGCTTAGGCGCACTCGCAACGAACACGTTAATAGGAAGAAAAGAAAAACTGACTAGGATACACGGTCAATTCTTTCCCATTAAAATTGAATCTGGCGATGATAAATGCCAGATTCAGCTTATGCCCTTGTTCCATCCAGATTTTCTTTTAATCAATCCTAATATGAAACGAACGGCGTGGATTGACCTTCAAAAAATAATGTCTGAGTTTGAAATTTCAAGCCCTTGAGTACCCATGTTGCTTTATGTAGAATAAGACTGTCTCAATAAGAGACACCGGGTTCCCATGACGGGAACGACACAGCTCATGGATCTCGCTTTTGCGAGACCACCGGAACCCCAACGGGGTCGTTCATGGTGTGGAGTAGAATTAAATTTTCTATGCTTATTGCTGTCGGTTTTTTACCGGCGCACGCTCAATCGGCCATCAGTTTTACTGATGTCGCTTCCAAGATAAAAGAAGTTACAGGTATTCCCACTCTAAGAGTCAGAGTTGCTCGCGCGCTTGAAGATATTAAAGTGACTGGAACAGATCTAGCTAGAACACTTCACCTCAGTAAAAGTTCTAAAAGTTTTAGTGGCAAAAAAACAGTGCGCTTTGAATGTAGTAAAGTTTCAAGGAAAGTAAATTCAGCGCCACTTCTTTTGGCTTCTCTTGGTTCTCCCACAGGATTACTCTCAGTTGATAAAGGTCAAACTCAAAATAAGTATTTAGGTAAAATTCTGATTTCGACCTCGACCGATGCTCAGCGCTGCGATGTGATTAATGAAATAGATATGGAGAGCTACCTCTCAACCCTGCTTGCAAAAGAGATGAACTCCAAATGGCCTGTAGAAGCACTTAAAGCCCAGGCTGTAGCGGCAAGAACCTATGCACTTCATAAAATATACTCCAAAGAGGTCTCAAAACTTCACGGTTCAGAAGTTCCGTTTGATCTTGAGAGTTCTGAAAAGCATCAAGTCAGCGGTGGTTTCTTAGATGAAACTCCTAATACCAGGGCAGCGGCCATGGGCACCGCGGGCGAAGTTTTAGTTAACGATCGCGGCGAACTTTCTCCTGTCTTTTTTCACGCAAAATGCGGCGGACATACAAGACTTCCTGAGCAAGTTTGGCAAAACTCCGTTCACGGCTACCAAGCAGTAGAAGATCCTTATTGTAACGATCACGGTAAACCAAGCTGGCGAACTGAGATTTCAACTGAGCGACTTGAAAAATTTGTAAATTGGTCAAAGGACAAGGGCTACTTTCATCCCAAGCGTGCACCTAGAGCTGGGGAAGGCATTAAAGTTCAAGACGATCGATGGTCGACTAATCGCCTGCGCGTCAGTTATGGCGATACAACAGCACTCATGGAAAAGTCAGTCTTTAGACGTTATTTCGGACGAAGTGAGCTTCGCTCTAATAACTTCCATATCCGCTACGCTGCAACTGGCGATATTGTGTTAGAAGGAAATGGCCACGGTCATGGAGTAGGGCTTTGTCAGATGGGTGCGCTCGAAATGGCGACCAGAGGATTTAATCATAAGCAAATATTGGCCCACTACTTTCCTAAGATGAAACTGGTTAAGGTTTATCAGTAAATGCACAAATGTCTGTTGACCATTTTTTTATCTCTCTTTAGTCTGCACGCCTTTGCCGTGACTGTATTAATTGATCCGGGTCATGGTGGTGATGATCATGGTGCCAAAGGCTCCTACACCGTAGGCAGTGGCAAGAAAAAATCAAAAATTGATATCAAAGAAAAAGACCTTACCTTGGCCATTGCCAAAAAAGTTAAAGAATTACTAACTCCTCACTGCCATGCCTACTTAACTAGGAGCTTGGATAATAATTTAAGCTTGGAAAAGCGAGCGGAAGTGGCCGAGACCATTAAGGCCGATCTTTTCGTATCTATTCACGTTAACTCTAGTCGTAGTCATAGCGCTCACGGCTTTGAGACTTATTACCTCGATAATCACGATGACGCCGCAGTAAGAAAAGTTGAAGAAGTTGAAAACAAAATCTCAGGTGGAGCTGGCGAAGAGGCGATCATTCGTCAGATTTTAACTGATCTGGTTATTTCCCGTACCGTTACCAGCTCTAAAGCACTAGCATCTTCAATTCATGGTGAACTTGGTAAAGTATTACCTAAGAAGTTTAAGCTTACAGATCGTGGTCTTAGACCAGGTTTATTTTATGTGTTGGCACTATCAAAAAGACCTGCTGTCTTGCTTGAAGCTGGCTTTTTATCGAATGAAAAAGAATTGGCAAAAATGAATTCGGAAAAATTCCAAGACGAATACGCCCGAGCGGTCGCTGAGGGCATCAAGAAGTTTATTAAGACTCGCTATAAGTCTCCAGTCTCTCTGTTTTAATTCCTTATTCAAAAAGGAAGGAGTAGGCGAGCCTAGGCACACTTACCCCTTCCTCTTCGGAGGAGGGAGAAACTGTAATCAAAGACCTGTATTCGTTTTATAAAATACAGGTCTATTAAATGTGCTTAGTAAGTACCGGCGGCCGCGAACGTTGAACGCTCTTGTGAACCGTACTGAGAAATGAAGTCTAAGTTACCTGCAGCTCCATTCACAGTTGGAGTAATACCAACGTATTGAATTTGAGCCATCTGCAACTGTTGTCCATTGTTAAGTGGACAAATAGAGACTTGGAAATTGTAGCGATTTTGGTTTACTCGCTCAATGACTACGATATCTGGATACTCTTGGCTGTTTTGTAGACCTACATAATAAGTCCCTGAGCCTTGAAATCCACCATTTTGACTTAATTGTCCGTTATCAATCGTGAAGTTTTGAACCGATGCTTGGCCGAAGCGACATGGGCGCTGACTTCTTAGATTGT
Source organism: Halobacteriovorax sp. (assembly GCA_002716825.1). Lineage (GTDB taxonomy): Bacteria > Bdellovibrionota > Bacteriovoracia > Bacteriovoracales > Bacteriovoracaceae > UBA4207. The sequence goes on from PBCC01000025.1 coordinate 6,979, forward strand.
TAACCTGGTTTGAAGCATTGGCATTACCAATATTACTAAAGCCTGAGACTCCAGTGATATTATTGCCAGCTTTGTTGTCTTTGCCACAGCTTGCAAGGCTAAGCCCTAAAGCAATGACGGATAAAATGTGAAATGCCTGTTTTGTTTTCATCCTCTCTCCTCCTCGATGAAACTAATCCTAATAAAGGGTTTGCCCTATACTTTGCATGAATGATGCCAAGAGTCATTAAATGGGGGAGGGAGGCTATTAATAAGTAATAACAGTACTTTATGACACAATCCGGAGGGCAATCATCAGCAAGAGATTAGTGAGTTTTTGGCAGGTGTTTAATAAATAGACAGTTTTGAGCTTAGAGATCGGCATATCTTTACCCCCTAAGCATTTGAATTTCTTGGGGTAAAATAAATGAAATTGTAACTAATCCGAGGAGTCTCCATGAATGGAGGTCAAAATCAGGACGAACTTTCTAAAGCTGCATCATCTTTAGTCACTCATATATCAACTTTGACTAAGCTGAAGACGGCCGTCTTGTCGCCATTTAAGGATGATCAGGTTCAATTCAGATTGAGTATCGCTTTGAAGCTCATGGCGCTTCCTTGTATTACCTTGGCCATCGCCTTCGGTTTCTTTTGGTCATTTCTCAAAATGGATTTGTATTTCTTTGAAGCCTACAAGCTCTCAGAGGTGACCAATTTTCAAGAGACCTATTATGATTACATTCTCTCTACAGTTGTTGGGCTGACGCCGCTGCTTTTGAGTTTTGTGGCCGGTACACTGCTTCTTGGTCTTTATATCTCTAATATGGTGTTTAGACCCTTTAGAACGATTGGTCAGTACTGCGAAGATGTAGTGGAAGGCAAAGTGGCGAGTTATGACCCTGAGTTTTTCTCAGAACTTCGCCTCTTAACTAGGTTCACCGATTATTTTTTCGGCATAGTTCAATCAATGACTAAAAATGGAAAATTAGACCAAGTCGATGTTCCTGCTAAGTACACACGTATCCATCAGCCAGTTTTTGAAAAATCTTTCTTCATCCAATTTTCTTTATTTGTATTAATAACGTCGATTGCTACTGGTATTGCGGTCTTTGCAGCAACAGTAGATATTCACGGACAGATCTTATCATTGGCCGAGAAAACAATTCAGGTGTCTCCTGCCATCCGTCAGTTCTTAGAGCGTCAAGAAAACACTCTGTTTGAAATTATGATCGGAGTCATGGTCGCCCATATGATCTTGCATATCGCGTTTTGCTTTCATTTATATAATAAGGTTGCAGCACCAGCTTTTGGTATCTTTGCGACCTTTCGTGGATTCCTTAAAGGAAACTACGGTGCGCGGATTCATTTGATCGGGTATTACTATCTGCGTCCAGAATGTAGAAAAATTAACAGATACCTGACGTGGCTTCAAAAAAAATACACATAGATTGTGCCGATAAAGGTTAAGATAGACAAAACTATTTGTCCCAAAGAACAAAGGATTTCTCTCATGCGTTTCAAGCTCGTATCAATTATTGCACTAACTGGCCTTCTGACTGGCTGTATGTCTGATGGTCAACTTAAAGATAAAATGGCTAAAGTTCTGGCCGAAAATCCAGAAGTATTAACTGAAGCGATTGAAAAAAATCCTGAAAAGTTTGTAACTAGTCTGCAAAAAGCCATTAAAGATTCTCAGTCTGGCATGGCCAAGCGTCGTGAAGAAGAAGAGAAAAAACAATTTGAAGAGTTTTTTGAAAATCCACTAACTCCAGAAATTACAAACGACATGGCGATGATTGGTAAAGCCGGAGCGCCTATTACTCTTGTTGAGTACAGTGACTTCGAGTGTCCATTCTGTAAGCGTGGGTACGATACTGTTAATGAACTACTCAAAAGATACGAAGGTAAGATTCAGTTTGTTTACAAGCATCTACCACTTTCATTTCACCCAAACGCTATGCCAGCTGCTCAGTACTTCGAAGCACTTAAACTTCAAAGCGATAAGCTAGCTTTTGCTTTCCATGACAAAATCTTCGACAACCAACCAGCTTTAAAAAATGGTATTAAGTTCTTGGATAAGATCGCTAAAGAAGTTGGCGCTAATATGACTAAACTTCACAAAGACTTTAAGAGTGAAAAAGTCATGGCCCGTATTCAAGCTGATCTTAAAGAAGCTGAGAAGTTTGGCATTCAAGGAACTCCAGGATTTGTAATTAATGGTGTCCCTGTTAAAGGTGCTTATCCAGTTGAAGAGTTCGAAAGAATTATCGGCGAACTTAAAAAGCGCGGCAAACTAGACATCTAAGACGCGTGGCCCAAAATTTTTTGAATTAACGAAAGCCCTTCTGAGAAGGGCTTTTTTTTTAATTAGGCCTTGTCAGGCCGTAAAAAATGCGCAACCATTCTACTTAACCATTAAACATTTTCATGGAGACACACACATGAACCGTAAAGATCTAATCGAAAGCGTACTAAGCGACAAAAGCCTTTCTCACCTAACTAAGAAAGATGCTGACAACTTTGTTGGTACTCTTATTGAAACAATCAAAAAGACTGTTAAAAAAGGTGAAGACGTTTCACTAGTTGGTTTCGGTACTTTCACAAAAGCTAAGCGTGCAGCACGTATGGGCGTTAACCCGGCAACTGGCGAGAAAATCAAAATCAAAGCTAAGACTTTGCCAAAGTTCCGCCCAGGGAAGGCTTGGAAAGAATTAATGTAATTCTTAACCATCAAGGATGATGGGTGAAGCCTCGGCCTTTGGTCGGGGCTTTTTTTATTTAAATACCCGACTAAATGGTGCCAAAGTGTCCATAAATTGACGGTAAGCATTTGTCAGGTGGTAGAAAGTGCCGTTAATTCAAAATAAATCGGAAAGAATTGCCACTAAAGCTTCCACCCCCTTGAAGGCGCTGCATATGGAATGTATAATTTTTGACGTAGGGGCGGAAAAAAAATCTCTACAGCCTTTTAACCAACCATGGATGGTGGAATAGTATGGCAGAAGCCGAAGAACTCGCAGGAACCTCCTCGGGTCAATCATCAAAGAATCCCTTATTAACCATTTTGGTTTTGTTAAATACATTATTGGTATTAGCTGTTGGCTATTTTCAGTGGCAATCACATGAAAAGTTTGCGAACACTCCTAATGTTCAAGACATCGTTTCTGCTGAAATGAAAAAAGCGATGGGCACTGAGGAAGGACAACTTCAAGGCAAAGCAATTGAAGAAGACGGTATCTTATTTCCGCTCGATGGCTTTACCGCCAATCTAGCGCAAGGGGATGGGCCTCGTCGTTTTGTGCGACTGAATGCCGTATTAAAGTTTAGCAAAGACTCGAGTGAAAAAGAGTTTCAAGCGAGAAAGCCGCAAATTCGCGACACTATTATTAGTACGCTGAATTCAAAGCGCCCTGAAGATTTATTACAACTTGAAGGCAAGTCCTTCTTGAAAGAAGAAATACGTAGTGCGATCAATGCCTTTTTGGTTGATGGTCGTGTGATTGATGTTTTTTACGTCAATTTTCAAATTAATTAAGCCCTAGTCTCAGGAAGAGGCAGGGTGGCTTGAGATCCCAGGAGGGGATGAGTATGGCCCAAGTACTAAGTCAAGACGAAGTCGACGCTCTATTGAATGCCGTTAATGACGGTGATGCTGATGATCTACTCGATGAGGGTGGTTCAGGCGGATTTGGCGCTGATGATGAAGATGACAATATACAAACCTACGATCTCACTAATCAAGACCGAGTTATTCGTGGTCGAATGCCGATTCTTGAAATCATCTATGAGCGCTTCATTAGAAGCTTCAGGGTTTCGCTTTCAAACTCACTGAGAAAGATTTCAACCATCTCAATGATTTCAACTGATCTTTTGAAGTTTGGTGAGTTTGTAAACACGCTTCCGATTCCAAGTTGTATGTGCATCATGCGCTTTAACGAGCTCAGAGGCCCAGCACTACTTGTTTTTGAAAGTAAGCTTGCCTACGCCATTATCGATTCATATTTTGGTGGAACAGATCGACCCTTCACAAAGATTGAAGGAAAAGAATTTACACAGATTGAACTTTCTTTCATGAAGAAAGTTATGGATATGGCGATTTCAGATCTTGAAGAGTCATGGGCTCCGGTTCATAGAATTGATGCTCAATATCTTCGTACAGAGATCAACCCACAGTTTGTTGGTGTTGTACCTCCATCAGATGTGATTATCGCTACAACATTAGAAGTTGAATTTGAAAGCGCCTCAGGAACAATCATGATCGTTGTTCCATACTCGACGATTGAACCAATTAAGCAAAAGCTTTCAAGCAGCTTCCAAACTGATAACGATATGGCCGATAGCATTTGGACTAAGGCCATGAATGAGCACATTAAAGATGCGCAGGCGACTCTGGTTGTAAAACTAGGTGAAGCTGAAATGACTGTCGGCGATCTGGTGACTCTTGAGAAAGGGGACATCATTCCTCTTAATCAAGAAGCTTCTGGTGAAGTGACGTTGGCAGTTGAAGGCGTAGAAAAAATGAAATGTTTAATCGGGGTGCATAAAGGCAACCGCGCAGTACAAGTAACAAAACTACTCGGTAGAGACTGATAAGGGGATCATATGGAGAACGAAGTGGGTCAAAATTCAAATGAAGGAAAAAAACCAGGACTACGCGCCATTGATGATCTAGAGCGTGTACAAGTTCAAGAGATTGCCGACGAAATTCGCGCCGGCGATGATGCTCTTAACAAGTTAAAAGTTCAAAATTTAGATTTCATCCTCGATATTCCACTTAAGGTGACTGTCGAGCTTGGAAGAACATCGATCATTATTAAAGATCTTCTTCAGCTTGGACAGGGTTCTGTTCTTGAGTTGGATAAGCTTGCTGGTGAGCCGCTTGAAATTCTTGTGAATGGAAAGCTTGTCGCTAAAGGCGAAGTTGTTGTTGTTAACGAAAAATTCGGTATTCGTTTAACAGACATCATTAGCCCAATCGAGCGCATTGAAACTTTGAAGTAAGTCCCAAAAGGGAAAGGATAACGCATGAAAGCTCTTAGCTTAACACTGACAATGATTTTGACTCTTCCATTCATGGCCTTGGCCGAGACTGGTAAGACGAAAATTGAAGATATCGCCTACAAAGCGCAGTCTCAAGGATCACGCGGAAGTGTTGTCATTAGACTGGCGTCACCAATTAATGAAATTCCAGAACTGACGATTAAAGACAATATGGTTCAAGTCTCAGTTCCTGGAACATTTGTATGGCCGAAAATTGAAAAGAACGTTTCGGTTGGAAGTGCAGATGCAACATTGATGGCTTATCAGTTTAATAAAGACTTAGTTAGAGTTAGGGCCATGCTACCATTCTCACTTGAAGGTCGTGAAAAACAAGTTAGCCTTGTTGTCGGTGATAACTCAGTAGAGCTAACCTTCCCTGTAGAGCAATCGAGAAAGACAGCTTCGGCGCCAGCACCAGCGGTAAAAACAAAAAAATCTCCTGATGCTGCATACGATACAAAATATTTAGAGAAGCTTCTGTCTGATAAAGAGCTTCGCGCTATGGCAGAGCAGGCGAATTCTAAAGCTGAACCAACTGCAGTGGCACCAAAAGCGGTGCAAACTGACAGTAAAAAGCAACAAGATGAAGTCAATGTGACCCTCTCTGCTCCTGAGCGTGAAGCCAACGCCCCGTTTTCAGTTGCTAACTACCTTGGCAAGTTTGTTGCTTTCTTAGGCATAGTACTACTGGTGTTTTACGCCGCCGCTAGCCTTATGAAGAAGGGTGTTTTGAAAAAAGGTAAACTAGGATTTTTAAACTCAACAAAGTCAGTAGAAGTTCTTTCAACAACTTTTATTGGTCCAAAAAGAAGTGTTCTTACAATTCGCGCTCATGATCAAGTCTTCTTGGTTGGATCGTCTGAATCAGGTCTGCAATTGATCTCAGAAATTAACAATCCAGTTGGAATGATGAAAGAGGGTGAGAGAAAGCTTGCCGGTGATAATTTTGATACGACTCTTCAAAAGTCTCCAGAGAAAGAATTTCGCTTGAAAGAGACGGCGCAAGCAAATCGTGAAGCAGCAGCGACTAGCGAAATTGGCCTTGATAGTTTCTTGGACAGTAAAGCAACAAGCAAAGTTAAAGATAAGGTTAGATTTTCTGACCAAATTAAAAGCAAAGTAAAAAACTTAAAGCCACTCCAGTAGGGAGAGGCTTATGGGAAAGGATACCCGTGTGACGACTAAAGCAGGAAGCTTAGCCAAATTCACAACCCTCCTAGTAACTATCTTGGGAGGATTTTTTGCATTCAGTGCACAGGCACAAACAAACCTTCCGGGAATAGCGGTAAACTTCGGTCAGGGAGCTGATCTTGTTGATACGCTAGAAGTACTTGGTTTGTTTACAGTCTTAACACTTGCTCCAGCAGTGTTAATCTTATGTACATGTTTTACTCGTATCATAGTCGTACTCTCTTTTATGAGACAGGCCATTGGTACACAAAACTTGCCACCAAACCAACTCTTGATTGGCTTTGCACTTTTTCTTTCAATCTTTGTGATGCAACCAACTGGAAAGCTAATCTGGGAACAAGCGGTTAATCCGTACATGGAAAGAAAGATTTCGACTGCAGTGGCAGTTGATCGTATTGAAATCGGTCTGCGCGGTTTTATGAATAAGCAGACGAGAAAAGCTGATATTCAATTATTCTATGATGTAACTGGTGAACCTGCGGCCAACTCTATTGATGAAGTGCCTATTCATTACTTGATTCCAGCCTTTATTATTAGTGAACTTAAGACGGCCTTTCAAATTGGCTTCTTACTCTATATTCCATTTTTAATTTTAGACATGGTTGTGGCTTCAGTGCTTATGGCCATGGGGATGATGATGTTACCTCCGGTGGTGGTATCGCTTCCTTTCAAACTTTTACTATTTGTCTTGGTCGACGGATGGCAGCTTGTAACAGGCTCTATTCTTCGCTCATTTCACTAAGGGGTAGTCCGTGGGATTTGACGCTTTTACCGAAGTATCTAACCAGGCCATTAAGGTTACCCTTTATATCGCTTCGCCAATGCTCATCGGTGCATTGCTGATTGGTATCATGGTCTCGATCTTTCAAGCCGTGACTCAGATCAACGAGCAAACACTTTCTTTCATTCCAAAGATTGTGGTGATTGTTGGGGCTTTAGTTATTTTCGCTCCTTGGATGAGTGAAACACTAACAAGTTTTACACGAGACTTGATTGTGAATATTCCTTCGATGGTTGCCATCGGAAACTAGACTCTTAAAGGAGGACTCGAAACGTGCTTAATATCACAGTGACCGACATGCAGGTTCTTGTGGCGTTCTGGCTGACTTTTAGTCGCTGGCTCGGAGTAATGTTTCAAATTCCTCTCTTTGATAACTTGTCAGTTCCTACATTAGTTAAAGTTCTTGGCACGCTTGTTATCACTTATGCATTCTTCCCATTCGTTGAGCAGCAAGTTCTTCAAGATGTGAGAACTTATGGACCAGATGCTTTTTGGTGGCTGACGGCTTTTCATGCAGGTGTTGGATTGGTTATTGGCTACTTTGTTAAAAGTATCATGCTGCTTTTCACTGCTGCCGGCAGCATGATTACCCAACAAGTTGGATTCTCTGCCATTCAGTATTTTGATCCTCAAAGTGGTGGGCAAGCTGGCCCATTCGAAAAGCTTATTCAGTGGACCATTCTTATTATGGTCGTGACTTCAGGTGCACTTCTTCCGATGTTTAAAGGCATTACTCAAACTTTTTTTACAATTCATGCTTCTTCAATTGGAAATTTAGCTAACTCGCCTGAGTTCTTCATTCACTTTTTTAAGTCACTTTTTATGGGAGCACTTTTATTGTCGGCTCCTTTGATTTTTATGAATCTTCTTATTAACACCATTCTTGGAATTGTTTCACGTGCAGTACCTCAGATGAATATCATCATGGTCAGCTTTGTAGTGAATATTGGAATGGGATTATTGGTTTTTGCCGCTACTTCGGATGAATTCTTCCAAGTAGGTTTTAAGTTTTATACAGAAAGACTGGGCGATTGGTTCCAGTTTGTTAGCTAGTAAAGGATAGGGGAAAGCGTGGCAGACGATTCCGATCAGGACGAAAAGACCGAAGAACCCTCCGCCCAGCGGATCGAGGAATCGCGTCGTAAAGGCGAGGTGGCGAGTTCAAAAGAACTCAACAGCGTCTTAGTTCTTGCTGGAGCAGCTTGCGCCTTAGTTTTGTCTCTGTCGTATATTTGGGAAACGTTCGAAATATATATGGAATGGCTGTTTACACAAGATATAGCGAAGCTCTTTGGAAATGCACAAGCATTTCAAGCATTCGTTGAAAAAAGCGCAATGACAGCTTTTAAATGTGCCATGCCAATTATGTTCGTTACGGCCTGTGTTGGTATTTTCGTTAATGTCGCACAGGTGGGGCCATTGTTTGCCAGCGAAGCTCTGAAGTTTGATCCAGAGAAGATTAATCCAATCAGTGGATTCAAAAGATTATTCTCAGCTAAAAGTGCGGTTGAAGCGGTTAAAGGTATTCTAAAATTTACTTTTCTTTTAAGTATTATCTATTTTTACATGAAAGATCGCCTGCTCGGCTTTAACGGCTTTCTACACACAGATTTTGTCGCCGGCTTCGCTTATGGAAAAGAAATTTTAATTCAGTTAACGTTTTTCTTACTGATTGGTCTACTTGTTATAGCCATCGCAGACTTTGCTTATCAAAAGTATAGCTACAGAAAAAAGATGATGATGACTAAAGAAGAAGCTAAGCGTGAACATAAAGAGCAAGACGGTTCACCTGAAGTTAAGCAACGTATTAAGACACTCCAAAGAGAAATGAGTCAAAAACGTATGATGTCGGATATTCCAAAGGCTGACGTTATTATTACTAACCCAACTCATATCTCAATCGCTCTTAAATATGATCCTGAGACAATGATCTCACCAGAGATTATTGGTAAGGGCGCTGACACGGTAGCTTTTAAAATTCGTGAAATTGCCAAAGAACATAATATACCTTTGGTCGAGAACGTTCCCTTGGCACGTTCTCTTTATAAAACAGTAAAAGTGGGACAGCCAGTGCCACGTGAAATGTATAAAGCAGTGGCAGAAGTATTAGCCTTTGTGTTCCGTCTTAAACGTAAAAATCGTGCCATGTCTCAAGAGACTAGGTACTAACAGGAAATAAACGGTGAATAAATTCTTCGAGCGTTTTAAATTCCTCAATGAAAATAGCGACCTTGCAGTAGCCATGGGCTTGCTATTAGTCATGGTTGTGATGATCGTTCCGATCCCACCAATGATGCTCGATCTTCTTGTTGCGACGTCTTTGGCCGTGGCGATCTTGGTCATGCTTGTTTCTGTTTATACGAAGCGTCCACTTGATTTCTCGACGTTTCCATCAGTTCTTCTTGTTACAACCCTTTTCAGGTTGTCTCTAAACGTTGCTTCAACACGTAATATTCTTCTTTGCGGAGTTTCTGAGGGAACAGCCGCTGCTGGTGAGATCATTAGGTCTTTCGGTGAGTTCGTTGTTGAAGGCAATTACGTTGTTGGTATCGTTGTCTTTATCATCCTTGTGATTATTAACTTTATCGTTATTACTAAGGGTGCTGGTCGAGTCGCTGAAGTTGCTGCCAGATTCACCTTGGATGCCATGCCTGGTAAACAAATGGCGATTGATGCCGATTTAAATGCTGGATTAATTAACGATCAAGTGGCCAAGAAAAGACGTAAAGAAGTTGCTGAAGAAGCAGACTTCTACGGTTCTATGGACGGTGCTTCCAAATTCGTTCGCGGTGATGCTATCGCCGGCATTATGATTACCGCCGTTAATATTATTGCTGGAATTATTATTGGGGTCTCTCAATACAATATGGACTTCTCTCAAGCGGCTGAAACGTTTACGCTTCTAACTGTTGGTGATGGTCTTATTTCACAAATTCCAGCACTGATCATCTCTGTTGCCGCCGGTATTATCACCACTCGTAACACAGAGGATACTAATCTCGGTGATCAAGTCAGCAAGCAATTTAGACTTCATCCCAAAGCACTCTATGTCGCCGGTGCAACTCTATTTGTCTTCGCTATGATTCCTGGCCTCCCACAGGTTCCATTTGTCGCTGTTGGCATTATGTTGTGCTTTGGTGGCTATAAAATGGAAGAGTGGAATGAGGATGATAAAAAAGCCGCGGCCGTTGCAACAACGGATGAAAAGAAGGCAACGCCAGAGAACTTAGAAGACCTTTTAAGTCTAGAACTCGTAGAGCTAGAAGTCGGTTATGGGCTCGTCAGCCTTGTTGACTCGGAGCAAAATGGTGATTTACTTGAAAGAATTACTCATATTCGCAAACAGTTCGCTTTAGACTGGGGTGTTATCATTCCTTCTGTTAGAATTAAGGATAACCTGGAATTGAAGCCAGGTGGTTACAGCGTGAAAATCAAAGGAATTGAAGTGGCGCGCGGTGAACTTATGTCCGATCATTATATGGCCATGGATCCAGGCTCGGTGATCGAAAAAATGGAAGGTATCGAAACAGTTGAACCAGTCTTTGGTTTACCTGCTGTTTGGATTACTGATGATCAAAGAGACGATGCCCAGTACAACGGGTATACGGTTGTTGATCTCTCAACTGTTGTCGCGACTCACTTAACTGAAATTCTTAAAACTAATCTGCATGAGCTGTTTGGTCGCCAAGAACTTGTACGTGTTCTCGATAATTTCAAAGAGCATTATCCAAAAGTTGTGGCCGATCTTGTTCCCGATATCGTTTCACTTGGCGTTGTTTTAAAAGTTATTCAAAACCTACTTCGTGAAGGTGTCTCGGTTAGAGATTTAAGAACAATTCTTGAAAGTCTTGCTGAGTATGGCACAGTGACAAAAGATGCAGAGTCATTAACAGAGCATGTTCGCCAATCACTTTATAGAACGATTACAGAAAGTATTAAGAGCGAGCAAGGTGACATTCCTATCTTTACTCTTGATCGCAAAATTGAAGAAAGTATTGCGAACAATATTATTCAAGATGGAGCAAACCAACAGCTTTCACTTGATCCCAAAGTGACCCAATCTATCTTGGCTTCTTTGAATGAAAAAATCGAAGAGGCAACAGAAATGGGCGAGAAAATGGTAGTTCTTTGCTCTCCAGTGATTCGTAATCACTTTAAACGTTTGACAGAAAAATTTATCCCAAACTTGGTTGTGATCAGTCACAACGAGCTTAGCCCTGATACTCATATCAGATCTCTTGGAACGGTGAGGTTATAAGATGCATGTCCGTAAATTTGAAGCTGAAACTTTAGAACAAGCGCTTAAAGATATTAAGCGTTAGCTTGGCCCTGATGCCATTATTCTAAAAACAATCAGTAATGCTGGTATCAAGGGTGCTTTCAAGAAAAGTAAAATTGAGATTACGGCCGCCATCTCTGAAAAGAGCTATACGAAGAAAGCTCGTGTCGACTCTGTTCTCGATCAAGGTCAAAAAGATTCTTTCTACGGCAATCAAGCCGGTCATATTTCAAATATGATTGATCGCCACGATCAAACGCATACGGCCTCTCACCAGAGCTCACCATCTGGTTACGGCAAAGCAGCGCTTAATCGTAGTGTTCGAACAACTGTTGAAAAGATTAAGGGCGGACTTGATGATTTTTTAAGCCTTGGAACCAATGAAGCGGCGGCTCCAAAAGCTCAATCTCAAGTTGAAGTTGACGATCGTCACGACGATTTCGAAGCTGCCTTAAGCAATGAAACGCCAGTTCGCCAAGCGCAAGAGCCAGTTGAAAGAGCGCGCCCAACTCCTACGGCCGCACCAGTGGCTTCATCTTATGATGATGGAAAAGTTGAAGAGCTAGAGAGAAAACTTTGGGAACTTACTCGCAATATGGAACGTATTGAGAAGAAAGAACCTGAAGGCATTTATCAGCTTCGCACAATTTTAAGAAGTCTTGATGTTAGTGACTCGGCCATTCAAGATATTATTCGCGGCGCTATGTTTGAGCTTTCAAAAGAAGAAACTCAAGATGCAGACATCGTTCTTGAATATGCTCTTCGCATGATGATGGGCGATATTAAAACGGCAATGCCACTTTTTTCAAGTGCAGAAGCTTCAGATTCTCCAGTTGTAACTGTTTTGATCTCTGAAAGCTCTTGCGGTCAAAGTGCAATGGCGAGAAAAATTGCTGCACTCAAAGAGGGTTCTGTCTTGGTTCGCAACGCCGAAGTAGAGAATCGTCCTTTCACAGAAAGAGTGCTGGATATCACAGTTCAAGGTGCTCAAGGTGTGCCTGAGATTATTGCACAAACAAGAAAAGCGCTTGAAGCTAAAAAGAATGTATTTATTGATTTCAGAAATACTTCGGAAGAAGTTCAAGAAGTAAAAAGATTTGTTGATGGACTGAGAAGATCATTTGATAAAGTGGAAGTTCTTGTCTGTCTTTCAGCAATTCATGCAGAACTTTATAATAGAAAGATAGCAGCTCGCTACCAAGGCATTGCCAATGGTGCAGTCGTTAGTCATCTTGATCTATGCTTAAACTTTGGAGCGATTTACAACGTTTCTAGAGATCACCAAAAAATGCCATTGAAATTTTTTGGTACAGGTGAAGTCGTTCCTGATGATATCGAATCTGCTACGGCGGAGCGCATCCTGGCAGGGATGTTCCAGCTAGAATCGAACTGATAGTTTAGGTAGAATAAAGGGTAGGTAGTGTCGCTAGGATGGTGACACTCATTTGGAGACAGGACGTCTATGAAGCAAGCGAGCGAATGGCTCATTTCTCAGAATAAATTTCATCGTGACGCGAGAGCTCCCGGTCGTAGGGCCCACACCGTATCAATTACTGGTGGCAAGGGTGGAGTAGGCAAGACTTCAATTGCAATTAAAATGGCGCGTATGCTTTCACAGCGAGACTTCAAGGTCTTGTTGATTGATTGCGATACAAACCTCTCTAATACTGCAGTGAAGTTGGGCTTACCATTAAACGATCATTTTATGGATCTCGTCACGGCAAGAAAAAGCTTTGAGGAATGCCTATATATTGATGGCAACTTTCACTTACTTTCAGCCTGTAACGGCAATTTAGATCTCTTCGAAAGAAATCTAGAGTTTGATCGTCTACTGATTGATGTCGTAAGTGCTCACGAGCGTGAATACGATTTTATTTTGCTTGATTGTCCGGCGGGCTTATCAAAAACCTCGATGACATTAAATGCTTATAGCGATCAACGCATTATCGTAGCGACTCCTGATCGCGCTTCTATTACTGATAGTTATTCTTTGATGAAAATTCTGAACACGAAATATGGTGTGAATGAAAATCATCTTTTGGTTAATAAAGTTTCTACTCTTTCGCAATACCAGCGCATGGTCAAAACGCTGGGTGAGACAGTTGAAAATTTCTTAACAGCACGTTTGAAAGTCCTCGGATTCGTGGCTTTGGAACGTGGTGCGGTTGATCGTTTCGACCAGGAGTTACTTGGAGGGGCAAATTCTGCCCTCGAGAGAGACTTCGCTAAGGTCTTAAGTCGCTTCACCGAAGAGACCATTGGAGCCAATGTAAGCGCGCAAGGCTCCACCCGTCCATACATGTCAAATAAGGTGCGGGAACAGGATGTTCAACCAGCGATCTGCTAAGGAGTGCCAATGTCGTCTCTCTCCAAGAAATTAAAGAATCTAAAAGATTACCGTTCGCATATTGATGCGAAGACTAAAGATCAGATCATTGTTGAGTATGCTCCTTTGATTAAATTTATTGCTCAAAAGATTGCATCAAGATTGCCATCAAATATTGAGCTAGATGACCTTATTTCTTGTGGTGTTATTGGACTGATGGATGCGATTGATAAGTTCGATCCAACTCGTGATAACAAATTTAAAACTTACGCAGAATTCAGAATTCGCGGAGCTATTCTTGATGAACTTCGTGCACAGGATTGGGTTCCACGTTCAGTTCGTGAAAAAGCTAAGACAGTAGAGAAAGCTTACGCCAAGCTTGAATCAGAGCTGGGTCGCCCTGCCACTGATGAAGAAATGTGCGAAGAGCTTAGCTGCACACAAGAAGAGTTTCACGATCTACTTAACAAAAGTAAGTCAGTGTCGCTTCTTAATATCGACGATAGCGCGACATTTAACCGTGGTGACAAGAAGCTTATGGCCGGTCTGATGGAAGACAGTCGTACTTCAAACCCATTCACGATGGTTTCACACAAAAACTTGCGCGATAAAATTAAAGAAGGCATCAAGGGGCTTCCAGAAAAGCAACGCTTGGTTCTATCACTCTATTATTTTGAAGATTTAAATCTAAAAGAAATTGGCTCAGTATTGGACGTAACAGAAAGTCGTGTTTCTCAGCTTCATACTCAAGCGATTATGAAACTTAAAACAAAACTTCGCACTGTTATTGATTCTCCTGAGGATCTTGCCAGCCCAATAAAGGAGGCGCTTTGGAAGAAACACAACGTGATCTTCGTCGCGCCTACGGCGAGAGTTTAAGACATTTAGACGATCTTAGAAGTTTAGGTGGTGCCAATATTGCGCCTATTGCTGGCCAAATCCAGTACCACCTAGCCTCCATGCTTGAAGTGGCCCAATCAGCAGAGCCACTTGCCAGAGAATTACCACAGCTTTTTAAAATTTTTCAAAATCAATTGATCAATAATCTTTATAACCAGTTCAAGCCCGGAGATGGTGTTAAAACGATCTCTCACTTCCTGAATCAAAAAGCAGGTCTTAGAGTTTGGGAAAAGTTTCTAACTCACGACCAAAGCTTGTATAGCCTCGCTAAGTCCTTCAATCCATCTGCTATTAGCTTGAGTTTAGAAGCCGATGGCTTTGTGTTAGGACTAGAGACTAATGAAGCAGAAGACATTAGTGAAGCTAGGAAATTAGCCTATCGATTCACTCAAGATCTCTGGCAAGAAAATGCACTATTAACTTATCGTGTATCTGAGAGAAACTCTCGGCCATGGCTTGAGATTGCAATTCGCTTTGCCGGACTTAGTGCGAAAGATCTCTCTTTAACTGTCGGTGATTTAGCCTTCGATCCGCTTTTTGTGAACTATATGGTTTCGCGTGAAGAGCTCGTATCAATTGGTGATCATCATATTGTGTCGATCAGCGAAAGTGCAGTGGTGACGCTGCATCGTGAGATTCCCGAGCAACTTACTTGTGAACAAACATTTATTCATTTGCCCTTTCTCTTTCGTCCCCTCTCCCTCATAATATCAGGTAGGGGAATGCTGCAAGCAAAGCACGCGAAGTATTCACGTGTCGAGCTGTTTGATCTCTTTCGTTAAACAACCCCCTTAGACTTCAGGATGAGGTTTTTCATATGTCCACTCGCACTGGTAAATCTGTTCAATTTTACTACGTATCAATTCTTTTTGTGACGATGTTGGCATTAGTCGCAGGCTCATGGTGGTTTTGGTCTAAAGGTCCTTCTCATGGATCGAAAGTAGCCGAGGTCTTTGAAGCGGGTCTCATCATGGACCGCTTGAGTGATTCTAAAAATATCAATGAAATTGAAGCTCTAGTTGCTTCAGATCAAGTTCGTCAGGCCGTAAAAAAATTAGCGACGCTAGAATCAGATGCTCAAACTATTGCTAGAGTTGCTGACGTTGAGCTAAGCCAAAAATTAAAAACAGGTTCTGAGAAACTTCGTGAGCAAATGCATAAGCTCATTGAATATCCTGAACTATCATCTATCTTTTTAGTGCTAGCCAATAAAATGGCTACCTTTGAAAACTATGTTGTTCAAAATCAGTGGCGCACGCTTACTCGTCTATCACGCCGAGTGAATGCAAGATTAGAGCCTGCAAAGCTCCGCTCCCCAGGTTTTTTCCAGTACTCAAAGTTAGTGCAAACAGTCGGTGGAGTCAGAGAAGATGTTTCACAGATGAAGCAAGTTACAACCGGGTCTGTGCTCTCTCAAAATGACAAAAACTCAATTCTAAACCGCCTATCCACGATGGATAGCGAACTAGAGATGCTTGGGAAATATGTCGATAGCTATCAAACTTTTATGCCGTCCTTTACGGCTTATAAAAATGAATGGAATCTTTGGACCACGCAAGCATCGCCAAACCTAGCTAAGCTACGTCTGGAACAAGAAAGAGTATCTCAGTGGATTCTCTATGGCGTGATCGGATTATTTAGTTTCTTAATGATTGCCGCTGTTGTGGGAATCAGTCTAAATCGTCGTGAAAACAAGAAAGCATCAAAAGCTTGGGAACACGAAACAGTTCAACTTCTTCGCGATCGACTGCTTCCAACTGATGGAAGCGAGAGCAAAAAATGGAGCAGAGACTTTGCTCTTGAGTTCTCAAAATACCGCGAATACGTTCATAAGCGCATGAGCTTTGGCACTATCTTCCAAGAAGCGACACCTTTTGGAGCGTTTCTTCTTGACTCAAACCTTGGATTGGTTTGGGCCAATAACCTCTTTTGGAAGTGCTGGAATCTTGAAACACAAAATGAAAGTGAAAGTAATGTCTCTTGGGACTATCTCCAGGGATTCACTAACCTGGGCGAAGATGATCCAGTTCTTTTAGCATTAAAGCAGGGAATTGCTGGTATTTATCAAATTCAAATCAAAGCCCAAGGACAAGAAGAAACGGCGCCTTATGAGATGTATGTTTCGCCGGTAGATTATGCAGGCCAAAAGCGTGTCATGATTTTTCTCTATCCTCTTCATACGGTTGAAGAGAGTCTGGCCCAGCAAACCAAATCAGTGGTTGGTCCGGCGATTAAGGCTCTTGAGTCTATCGCAGCACGCGAGTTTGAAGGCGAAAGCAAGACAAGATTGGAATCACAATTTGTAAGCGCAGGCATTGAAGACCTGTTCGGACAATTTGATCAGTTTAATATGAACTTAAGCGATAGAATTGAGTCTCTTGAAGGAGAAATTGCTTACCTTCGTTCTGAACTTGATAACTCTAGAGGACTAGTTCAAACGGCAAAAGAAAAATCAATTGATAGCGTTGCTACTCTTGATCAAGCTGTAAACTCATTTGAAAAAGTGAAAGATTCACTCATTTCTTCGATTGATTATCGTTATGAACTCGAGCGTCTTTACGCCGACACCGTGACGACAGCTAAGGCGCTGTTTAAAGATGAAGAACAGCTCCTAACTGGTGCCATCAGTGTTAATGAACTACTCGGTGAAAATCAAAAAGCAACAACATCGGTGGCGAAAGTACGCGAACAGCTTCGTGAAATTAAAACTCAATTTGATGAAGGGCGCTCACGCTTAAGTCAAAGTGTCGATCAAGCTTTAGTGTTCGCTAAACGTGATGAGGCCGGTGGATCATTTGAAGCCCCTCTTCATAAAATTCGTGGTGAGGCTAAGGCGTTCGATCAAGCCCAGACTGGTCTTGGCCAGGCTTTAAAATCACTTGATGTGTCACTATCAAAAATGGAAATGATTCTAGATGATCACAAGGCACCAGACTTCACAGGACTTAAGCGCAACTTCGAAGAAGCTAGAGCACGTATCGAAAGCGATATGTTTAAAGTTGGAAAGCTTGGGCGTGAAGGTGAGATGACTGATGAGCGAGTGGTTGGCTCTCTTAAAACATTATTTGCTGACTTTCAAAAATCAAGAGCAACATTGCTGACGTTGAAAAAGACTGTCTCTGTTAACAAAGAAAAAGGTGACATCAAGCCTGAAGTCTCAGTTACCCAGTAAATTCTTGATAAATATCGAGACGGAGTGTTCAAGCTCCGTCTTTGTTTTTGAATTATCAATAATCTCATCACTTTCTGACTTTTTCTTATCAATATCCCACTGACGATCGAGAATTTTAAGGGCGAGCTCTTGTGTGATTCCGTCACGCTTTGTAAGTCTTTCGATTTGCATCTCTCTTGGACACCAAACGCAAACCTTATGATCGACCAAGGGAGCGAGATTCTTCTCAAATAGAAGTGGAACGTCGTAAATGATAAAGTCTTGCTTAGCGTGAGGTTGAGTCTTGTAGCTCTGCTTAAAGGCTTCTGGCATCTTGGAGTAAATCAACTTTTCAATTTTTGTTTGAATCGTCGTATCAGAAAAAAAGACTTCCCTAAGTTTTTTAAAGTCGATTGCACCATTGATCGCTGTGGTCGGTGCAAGATCAGAGATACTCTCTATAATATCTTTGTGCTGGTAAATTGATTTAACTAGGACGTCAGCGTCAATGATGGAGAGACCATGCGATCTTAGAAGCTGACTGACAGAAGATTTCCCACTGGCGATCCCTCCAGTCAAACCAATGACTGGCACCGGCATTTGATAAAGTCTGTTGTCTTGCTCGAGTTTATTGAGTTTAGGATTATGCTTAAACAATTTATTTTTCCTCGCCCTTGGCGCGGTTCCAATAGTGATCAAGTTGCATCTGATCAAAGTCGCTAAAGTTTTTGCCCTCGCTAGTGATCATATCCTCAATACGATTAAAGCGGCGAACAAACTTCTTATTGGCATCCCTAAGTGCCAGTTCAGGATCAATGTCTAAATGTCTGGCGAGTTGAGCGACTGAAAACAGAAAGTCACCAATCTCTTCCTTCGCTCTTTCTTTGTTGATCTTCGTCGCAACAAGTTCCTCTTTAAGCTCTTGCCATTCTTCTTCAACTTTATAAGAAACCTGAGCGGCGTCATCCCAATCAAAGTTCAGCTCTTTTGTCTTAGCCCCAATTTCAAAACTTGAAGTAAGGGCCGGCGCTGCTAGGTGAGCTTGGTTGATGGCGTGCCTTTTCTTTTTATTCTCGGCCTTAAGTTCTTGCCACTTCTTGCTTACTTCATCTGCTGTCTTAGCATCTCCGTCTGCAAAGACATGGGGATGGCGGTGGATCATCTTGTCCGCCAGCTTTTTAGCAACAGACTCAAAGCTAAATTTGTTGTTCTCGCTGGCAAGTTGAGCATGCAGGACGACCTGCAACAGCACATCGCCAAGTTCCTCTTCCATTTCCTGAAAGTCGCCGTCTTCGACCGACTGCATGAATTCGTAGGACTCTTCGATTAAATAGGGCAGAAGGGACTGATGGGTCTGCTTAAGATCCCATGGACAGCCATTTTCCGGATGTCGCAGCTTAGCAACAACCTCTTTTAAGCGTGTGATCTGTTCATTCATAAGAGTTCCTTTGCCCAAAACCTAGTCTTTCCGTTATGATAAGCGACATGCAAATGGATACCATAGCTTCAAAGACATCTAAAACCTTACTCAATTTTAACGCGAGTGTTAAGCTTTCGGCGAGTGAGAAGAATCGTTTAAAAAAGGCCATTGTAGCGGCTTTGGACGTTTGTGGTGAGTTCGCCTTGAAAAACGGCAAGCGTCACGGCTTAGGTCTAAGCGGTGTGAGTTCGCTGCAATTGAGTATGAATCTTTGTGGCACTGCCAAGATTAAAAGTCTCAATAGTAACTGGCGCAACAAAGACTATGCGACAGATGTTTTAAGCTTTCCGGTGCATGACGATCTTCGCGGCAATGATTTTCCTTTGCCCCCCGATCTAGAGCTTGGAGATTTGTTTGTTTGCCACCAGATTGCCATCAAGCAAGCGAAAGAATATGAAGTGACGTGGGAGCAAGAGATTGTTCATCTTTATATACACGGATTTTTGCATCTTTTAGGATTTGATCACGAGCTCTCACACGAAGAAGAAGTGATCATGCAAAAACATGAACAGAATTTAGTAAAGAAAGCTTATCAGCTGATAGGCTGGGGGAAAAATGGATAATACCGTTAAAATTAGACTGGATGAACTGCGCTCAGAACTAAGAAACTACGAAGATCGCTTGGAGGATCTACGGAGGTCGCTTTGACGTTGCCAGAAAAACCAATCGCCTAAAAGAAATAGGTGAAATGGAAGCGCTTGAAGGTTTCTGGGAAGATGCCGATCACGCTGCCAAGATTGAAAAAGAAAAATCAGTATTAAACGATGTTGTTGAAACTTACGAGGATCTGAAAACTGCTTATGATGAGTTTGACGTTCTGGTCGAGTTTGCCGCTGAAGGTGATGATGGCTCGGCCACTGAAGCTATCACTGTCGCTGAAAATTTTTTAAAGATGTTCAAAAAAGCAGAGCAAAAAGTACTTCTTTCTGGAGAGCAAGACGCTAATAACGCTATTGTCAGTATTAATGCCGGTGCCGGCGGAACAGAGTCATGTGATTGGGCCAGTATGCTCGAGCGTATGGTGATTCACTGGTCGGAACATAAAAAATTTAAGCTAACAATGATGGACGAGCAGCCAGGAGATTCTGCTGGGATTAAAAGTGCAACTATCCTAGTGGAAGGTAACTTTGCCTATGGCCAACTCAAAAGTGAAAGCGGTGTTCATCGTTTGGTTCGCATCTCGCCTTTTGATTCGCAGGCGAGACGACATACTTCTTTTGCCTCAATTTATGTAACTCCTGAAGTTGATGACACGATTAATATCGAAATCCTTGATAAAGATATTCGTATCGACGTGTTTAGATCTTCTGGAGCTGGCGGGCAGTCGGTGAACACGACTGATTCGGCCGTTCGAATTACCCATATTCCAACTAATATCGTGGTGAACTGCCAGGCAGAACGTTCTCAGTTAAAAAACAAAGAGCGCGCCATGGGTGTTCTAAAATCCAGACTTTTTGATCTTGAAATGGCCAAGCGCCGTGAAAAACTCGATGAAGCTGAGGCCGGAAAGAAAGAAATTGGTTGGGGAGCACAAATTCGCTCCTACGTACTCCATCCCTATAAGATGGTGAAAGATCATCGCACCGGTTTTGAAAGTTCCAACACTGATAAAGTTTTAAACGGTCATATTGATGGCTTTATGGATGCTTTTTTGCGCTGGAGTGTGAGTGGTGAAACCATTCGCGACGATGGTGAGCTGGAGTGATTAATCTACTTAAAATTCTTCTCTCCGGAAAAGCTTCACTAAAGTTTGCGGTGGGAGTCATTTTAGGTTTGGCCTTCTCTATGGCTGTAATCTTGTCCACCATTGGCTTGATGGATGGTTTTGAACAAACCATGCGCCAGGGACTAAGAAAAAGTATTGGTGATTTTGCCATCCATTCACGTGATGGATTTTTTAGCCCTGATGAAGATTTGATTAATGTCTTACAAGATGTTGGTGCACAGTCATATGCAGGAGTATTGCAACTTGAGGCCTTTGCCTTATCAAATGGAGTCGGGCGTGGAGTTTTAGTTCGCGGCGTAGAGCAAGAAAGTTTCACCAAAGTGACCAACTTAAAGATGCCGAAGCTTTCAAATTCGCTGATCCTTGGATCAGTTTTAAATGACTCATTATCACTTAAAAGCGGTGACGATATCGTTTTGTCATTCGCACAAGGAAATAACTCATCATCGGCCTTACCAACTCTTCAAGCTTTTAATGTTGGCGGCTCTGTTCATCACGGCATATATCAAAAAGATGAACGCTTTACTTATGCTGATCTAAGCTTCCTACAAGAAACGCTTGGACTGGGAAAAGTTGTCAACTCGATGTTGGTTAAATTGGATGATAAAGCTGACCAAGCACAAGTAGAGTCAGCTCTTGAAAACCTGCGCTCTAGCATCGGTGCTAATTATATTATTCGTCCCTACTGGTCGGAGTTTAGATCATTACTTCAAGCTGTTAAGGCCGAAAAAGTAATGATTGGTTTAGTGCTGCAGGTGATTGTGGTGATTGCCATCATTAACGCTGCGGCTTTTATCATTTTTCTATCGGAGAGTCGCTCGCAGGAACTCTTTTTGTTCAAAGCACTTGGTATGTCTCAAAATAAACTTGCAACTGGCATGAAGATCTTAGTCGGCTTGCTGTGGTTCGTATCATGCCTACTTGCCGTCGTGATGGAGCAATTTTTTAGTTGGTTGATTACTCACTATGGTTCAAGCTTTCTACCCGGCGATATCTACTACGTGGCCTCGATTGAGCCGCTTTTAGCTTGGACCGATTATGTCATGGTCGCTTTTGGTGCACTTTTTTGGATTGCCGTGATTCTTAGCTTCTCTCTCAGACAACTTAGAAACAGTCCTATCCTTCAAGGACTGCGAAAGGAGTTTTCCTAATGACGACGCCACATATTCAAATTCAGGCAGCTGCCAAGCACTACGGCAAAGTAAAGGCACTCGATAATGCTAGCGTCAGCTTTGAGCAGGCTGGACAGTACGCTCTGACTGGAGCATCAGGTTCTGGCAAGTCGACTCTTTTATATTTGATTGGTGGACTCGATCGTGCTGATCAAGGCCAAGTCATGGTGGCGGGGCGAGATCTAAAAGCTTATAGCGATGAAGAGCTGGCTAAGTATCGAGCGACAGAAGTTGGTTTCGTTTTCCAATTTCACTTTCTCTTAAACTCTCTAAACTGTTTGGATAATATTTTATTGCCGGCCAAGATCTCAGGAATTTCGCTTAAAGAAATTAAGACTCGAGTTTTTGATCTAGCGAACAAACTAGGCGTTTCAAGTTTACTTGAAAAATTTCCTTATCAGCTTTCAGGTGGGGAGCAGCAACGCATTAATATTATTCGCGCCTTGTCGCTTAAGCCAAAGCTACTTTTATGTGATGAGCCCACCGGTAACTTAGACTCTGCAAATACAGAGATCGTGATTAATCTTTTGAGTGAACTAGCCAAGCAAGAAGGATCAACATTGATCGTCGTGACTCACGATCAAAGCGTTGCAGCGCGTTTTTCGTCACAGGTTAAGATGAGAGATGGTCAAATTCTTCAATGACCTCGAGTGTTAAAAAGAGGGAAAATCCTTTAAACTTCGTAGGCTTCCTGCTACTTTTTCAAAACTAGACTCGTTTCATCAGTCGTTGACTATTTTGAGGACTAAACGCAATGCCATATAAGGGCCGAATTGGCGTCATTTTAAAGCCAATTTCAATCCTCTGTGCTTTTTTCTTATTCGCCACTATCAATTCGGTAATGGCGCAGTCTTCTAATATTCAAGATCTTGGTCCAAGAAAAAACCTTTTTAAAATTGATGGCATCGAAGTTCAAGGACTTAAAAAAGTTGAGCGTGAAGCCGTCCTTGAAAAAATTAGCTCTAGAAAAGGGATGCGTTTAGATAATTATCTGCTTAAGCGCGATCTTGAAAAAATCTACGCCATGAAATTTTTCGAGACTGTTGAAGCTCACCAAGTCAAAAAAGGTAAGCGCGACATCCTTGTTTTTAAAGTTCGCGAAAAACCAATCATCACCAAGATTACATATAAAGGTAATGATGAGCTTTCAGAAGACGATTTCAAAGATAAAGTAAAAACCAAGTCCTTTGCGATCTTAGATGTGAGTACTTTGCAAAGTGACGTCATCTCATTGCAAAAGCTTTATGAAGAAAAAGGCTATTATCTTGCCTCTGTTCAATTCGACGTGGTTAAGCTCAATGATGAAAACGTTGAAATCGTTTATAATATTAAGGAATACGACAAAGTTCGCGTTAAAAAAGTCGGCTTTCTAGGTAACAAAGCATTCAGCGATTCCCAGCTTAAAGACATCATGGAAACTCGCGAAGAGAGTTATTTCTCTTGGATGTCAGGCTCAGGTAACTTTAAAGAGTTTAACTTTCAAACAGATATTGAGCGTTTAAAGTATTTCTATAAGACGAAAGGTTATCTTCAGATCAATGTCGGAACACCTGAGATCACCGTCTCTGAAGATAAGAAATGGGTCTTCATCACGATTAAAGTTCAAGAGGGACCACAATTCACTGTCAATCGTGTGAAGTTCGTTGGTGAAGTTCTTTTTCCTGAGGGAGACCTAAGAGAAAAGGTAAAGCTAAAAGATGGCGCTACTTATTCTGAAGAACTTCTACGCCAAGATATCCAGCTTCTGACTGAAATGTATCAGGACGAAGGCTATGCTTTTGCCAACGTGCTTAGAACACTTGAAGTTGTTCCGGGTGAGAATAAGGTCGACGTCGAGTTCTCTTTTGAAAAAGGTAAAATTGCCTACTTCGGTAAAATTATTGTCAAGGGTAACACTAAGACGCGCGACAAGGTTGTTCGTCGTGAACTTAAGATTCGTGAAGGTGTTCGTTTCTCTGGAACGGCCCTTAGAGAGTCAAAAGAAAATGTGAACCGCCTTGGTTTCTTTGAGCAAGGTAGTGTCGTGTTTACAACTGTGACTCCTCCTGGCAAGGACGATGTTCTCGACGTTGAAATTTCGGTAAAAGAAAGAAACACAGGACAAATCTCACTTGGCGCCGGTTACTCAACAGCAACGGGCGGGTTCCTTCAGGCGTCGATCGCTCAAAATAACTTTAGAGGACTTGGGCAAAACCTTTCGTTTAGCTTGTCACTGGCCGATACCAATCAGACGTTTAATGTTGGTTTCACTGAGCCTTACCTGTTCGACACTAAATGGACGGCCGGGTTTGATATCTTTAGAACCAATAATACAACTTCCGATAGCTTTAGTTATAAGAGGAAAGGTTTCGATATCAGAGTTGGCTACCCAATCTTTGATTACACGCGCTTATTCTTAACTTATAAACTTGAAGACACTCAGATTAGTGCTCTTGAAGATCCAACGATTGATCCAGCGGTTGAAAACGGGATCGCTTCATCGGTCAGAACAACATTACTTAGAGATAAGCGAAATAATACCTTTGAACCTACAGAAGGTTATTACCTATCGGCCTCGACCGAGTACGCCGGTGTCGGTGGTGATAAGAAGTGGTGGCTCAATGAAGTTGATGGGCGCCATTACTGGAACCTAGTCGGGGATCTAGTATTCAGATCACGTTTGTACGCAGCTAAACTTGAACGCGTTGGTAATCAAAAGATTCCACGCACCGAGAAGCTAACTCTTGGTGGAGCTCGTAACCTTCGCGGTTATGATTACGAAGCCATTGGGCCTAAGCGCAGTGTCACCAATGCTTCGACTGGAAAGCTTGAAACGTTTAACGCGGGCGCTCTGTTTGCAACTTATACAACTTTCGAGTTTGAACACCCACTAGCAAGAGAAGCTGGCCTTAAGTGGGTTGTTTTCTTTGATGCTGGGGACGCTGGAAAGATTGACCAAATTGATCTGAAACTCGACTATGGATTTGGCTTTCGCTGGTTCTCTCCCATTGGTGTGCTTCGATTTGAGTTTGGTTACCCGATTAACCCATCAGGGGAAGATGCTGGTAGCCAATTCCACTTCGATATTGGACAATTATTCTAATTTGAAGCGGACTTTTTATAGGTCATTAGTGGAGTAATATATGAAATTGATTTCAGTACTAGTTTTGGCATTAACTCTTGGCGCACCATCTGCCCATGCCCTTATTCTTGGTAAAGTTGATATTCAAAAAGTTTTGCTTTCAGTGAAGCAAGGCCAAAAAGTTCGTGAAGAGCTAAAAAAAGAATTTGATAAGAAGCAGGGTACTCTTCAAAAAGAAGAGGCAACAATCCGCAAAATGCAGGAAGACTTTCAAAAGCAAGGCGTTGTTATGAACGACAAGGCCAAGGCGAAGAAAGAGCAAGAAATTCAAGAGAAAATCATTCAGCTTCAACAGAAGTCGATGAGTTATCAAAAAGAAATTCAAGAGATGGAAAATAAACTTAAGAAACCAATTCTTGATCGTGTCAAAGAAGTTATCGATTCAGTTTCTAAAACTGCAGCAGTTGATATGACTTACGAGTCATCAACCGCTCCGATTGTTTATGCAAAAGATGAAAAAGATCTTACTGATGACGTCATTAAGGCTTACGACAAAAAGTTTAAATAAGTCGTTGAGCATTGACCGTGAAGCTGAGGGAACGGTTATCCGTTCCCTTTCGTTTATGGGATATTCATGAATTATAATCTATTAGCCAAATTTGATGATTCTCTGGAGCTTGTCTGTGCAGCACCAAGCTCGTGCGAAACGATTAGTACCATTAGCGATCTGGACTTCATGCAAGAAGATTGCATCGTTTTTTTAGGCGATAAAAAGTATCTCGAAAAATTTATATCACAAACTAGTAATATTAAGCCCCATGTCGTTGTAGCTAAAAAGCTAGGGGCAGGCATCGATGAGCTCAAGAAAAAATCACTGTCCGTTTGGAGCAGCGAAAAGCCTCATGTCAGTATTACCAAGATTTCAAAAGCTTTCTTTCAAGAAAAAATTGAAGGTTTAAATTATTGGCATGACTCCAGACAAAATGGAGAAGCTCAAGTTGATCCTACTAGCTTTATTGCTCAAGGTGTTTTTCTTGGCGAAGGTGTTCGCATTGGCGCCAATGTTAAGGTTCACGCAGGTTGTGTGATTAGCGCAAAGTGTGAAATCGAAGAAGGGTCTGAGATTTTTCCCAATTGCACCATCTACCCATTCACTAAAATTGGAAAGAATGTCCGCATCCACGCAGGAACGACAATTAGTGCGGATTGCTTTGGATATAACTTTGATGGCGGCGTTCACCACAAAATTTGGCACCTCGGTGGAGTCGTGATTGAAGATGATGTTGAGATCGGAGCTAACTCCTGTGTCGATGCTGGAACTTTTTATGCCACGACCATAGGTGCAGGTTCTAAAATTGATAATCATGTTCAAGTCGGTCACAACTGTCTGATTGGTCGCGGAGTGATTATGTGCGGACAAGTGGCCATCGCTGGCAGCGCTCGCATTGGTGATTTCACTGTTATTGGTGGCAAGGCCGCGGTTGGTAATGGCGTCCATGTTGGCAGCGCCTGCCAAATTGCTGGCAACGCCATGGTAACAGCAAACTTGGAAGATAAAGCGACTGTGGGAGGGCATCCTGCCAGACCTCTTAATGAATGGCTCAAAGGTGTGGCCTGGCTTCGAACTCAATCGCTAAAACCCAGAGGTAAGTAATGTTAGTGACTAAAGAAAATGTTTTAAAATTTTTGCCTCACCGCGATCCTTTTCTTTTTATCGATTCTGTTGAAAAGGTCACAGCGCCCGAAGGTGCTGCAACAGATCGCCTTTTGACTGTTAAAGAAGTCATTGGTGGAGTCGTTACGGCCAATTGGCATAGTGATGTTAACCATCCCATTTTTGTTGGGCACTTTCCTGGGCGACCTATTCTTCCCGGTGTTGTGCAAGTAGAGATGATGGCACAGGCGGCTAGTTTTACTTATTTCATGGTGCACGAGAATCCATACGAAACAAATATGGATGTTGCTCTTCTTGGTGTTGATAAAGCCCGTTTTAGAAAACCGATTCTGCCGGGCATGGATTTAATTATTACAACGACATGTACAAAAATACGTGGATCTATTAATAGCTTCGATGCAAAAATTCACGTTGGTTCAGAGTTAATGAGTGAGTGTTCAGTGCTCGCTCAAATCGCATTATAAGGAAATACAATGAGTGTAAGCATTCATCCTACAGCTATCGTTTCTGGTGACGCAAAAATTGCAGAAAATGTTTCAATTGGACCATTTTCAATCATTGGTCCCAATGTAGAAATTAAAGCGAATTGCAAAATTGGCGCCCAAGTTCATATCGATGGCCATACCGTCATTGGCGAAAGTAATACCTTTGAATCTTTCTGTAGTATTGGAGCTCCACCACAGGATACATCCTATAAAGGTGAGCCAACCAGAACTGTCATAGGAAGCGGTAACACATTTCGTGAATACGTCTCGATTCACCGAGGCACCATGAAAGATAACGGCATCACGAATGTTGGAAACAACTCACTTTTTATGGCCTATGTTCATCTTGGTCATGATGTTCAGTTTGGCAGCAACTGTGTGGTTGCCAACTCAACCAATTTCGCCGGTCACGTTAAAGTTGGCGATAGGGTTATCATTGGTGGCGGATCACAAATAAGTCAGTTTGTTTCTATCGGACGTGGTGCTTATATTGGTGGTGCGACAGCAATCGATCGCGATATTCCGATTTTTTGTACGGCCTATGGCAACCGCGTGAAACTCAAAGGGGTTAATATCATCGGAATGAGACGTCAGGGTGTTGAAAAACCAATGATCTCAGAAGTTTTAGATTTTTACAGAACGATGGAAGCCTCAGCGCTCTCTCCTCGTGCGTTTGTAGAGCATGAAGAACATATGGCCGAATTCGCAGGTAACGCAATCATCGCTGAGATGGTGGCCTTTATCCGCGTAAGTGAAGTCGGGATTGCACCATTTCTATGAGTAAAGTTAAAACCGCACTTATTGGATTTGGACATCTGGGACGCTTTCACGCACAAAAAATTGCGGCCTGTGAAAATGCAGAGTTTGTCGCCATTGTAGAGCCAACCCAGGCTGGGCGCGAACGTGCTACTAACGAACACCCAAATGTTAACGTCGTTGAAAGCTTAGAGGCTCTTCCGGCTCATACAGCTGCAGCTATTGTTGCGACACCAACTTCTTATCATTTTGAGATTTGTAAAAGACTGATCGAAAAAGAGATGCACGTTTTTTGCGAAAAGCCAGTGACAGATAAGCTAGAAGATTCGCTTAAATTGCAAGGTTTGATCAAATCAAAAAACCTTGTTTTTCAAGTCGGTCATAGCGAGCGTTGTCATGAAGCTTGGGAGAGGCGCTCTGAGTTTAAAGAGTTCTTAGCCCCAGGTTGCAACTTAAGACTTGATCGCTACGCACCTTTTAAAGGTCGCGCTACAGATGTGGATGTGGTGAATGATTTGATGATTCACGATCTCGATCTTCTGCGTTTTTTATTGGGGAAGGACCCGGTGAGTGTCAGCGCCCATGGTTTTAAACAAAGAACAAAGCATTGGGATCATGCTGTGGCCCACCTCGATTGGAGTGATGGCACAAAAGCGACGATTACCGTTGGTCGCGGTCATGTCCATGAAGTGCGAAGCCTTAAATCAGTATCAAGCGCAGGAGTTTGGCGCGTTGATCTGATGAAAAACGAGATCCAAACGGCTTATGCAGATGCCAGTGAAGTGAAAATTGAGCACTATAATAAACGAGATCATCTGCTGTTGGAGCAAGAAGCTTTCTATCACAGCATCTTATCTGGAAAGGCGCCGATGGTAAGTCTTGAGGACGGCATTGCCGCGGTCAAGCTTATCGATGCGGTCTTACAGTCTTTAGAGTCTCATAAGACGGTTCAGCTTACATGAGAGATCAATGCTTGCTTATAGCCGGTGAAAAGTCTGGCGAGGAGCACGCACTTAGCTTCATTAGTGAGCTCAAGCAGCTCAAGCCAGATCTTCATTTTTTCGGGGTTGGAGGGGATGAACTTGAGAAAGCTGGCATGGAGCTATGTTACCACTTAAAAGATTTTTCGAGTTTTGGATTCTCTGAAGTCATAGGCAAAATTCCATTTTATTTTAGAGCACTGAAACACTTAGAAGCAGAAGTTAAAAGACGTCAGTGTAAAGTTGCTATTCTAATCGATTTTCAAGATTTCAATTTAAAACTAGCAAAGCGCTTAAAAAAGAATGGCGTAAAAGTTCTTTATTACGTCGCGCCTCAGGCATGGGCGTGGAAGGCTGGAAGAGCACAAGTCTTGGAAGAGACGGTACACACCTTGTTTTCAATCTTACCGTTTGAGAAGAAATGGTTTTCTGATAGAGGCGTAAAAAAAATAGTCTCTGTCCCTCATCCTTTATCACTTAGGTATAGAGACGATCTTTTAAAGATTAGTGAAAAACCTCACGAATTACTTAAGCAAAAACTAAAGCTTCTCATTCTTCCCGGCAGTAGAAACGATGAAGTACGTTTTTTGATGCCGCAGTTTGAGCAAACGATTATTAATCTAAGAAAACTTATTAAAACGCCAATTGAAGTCGGTCTGGTTCGCTCCAGCAATGTGAAAGATGAGCTATGGCAAATGTATAGCTCTCAAATTGATAGGGTATGGCAGAATGAGGACTTATCAAAGGCGCTAAGTTGGGCCCATCTAAGTCTTGCTGCCAGCGGGACAGTGACCTTGGCCACCGGTCTTTTTCAAGTTCCAACAGTGGTCGCTTATCAGGGTTCCTTACTGAATCAGTATATTTTTGAAACCTTTGTCCGCTACGATAAACCAATTTCCTTGACCAATCTGATCCTTGGAACACGGGTATTCCCAGAGTTTATTCAAGAGCGTGCAAGCGCTTTTAACATGACCAGCGCTTTGTTAGAATTAATGACGAATAAGCACGAGTACGATCGAGTTAAAAGCGAGCTATCGAAGCTTCCAAAACTCTTGGCCGGTGAAGATCAGCCTGCGCACTTAATGCTTAAAGCTTTCGATGAAAAAAATGAGGCCTCTGCGTGATTACAATAGGGCGATTTTTTCAATATCTCATTTCCCCCCTCGCATTTTTGTGGGAAGGATTTTATCGCGTCCGCAGATTTTTTTACACTTACGGATACCTTGGTCAAAATGTTTTTCAAGTTCCAATTATATCGATTGGAAATCTAACATTTGGTGGCACAGGTAAAACTCCGTTTACTCTTTGGCTGTCTGAATTCTATGCCCGCCACGATCTTAAAATTATGATTCTTATGCGTGGTTATCGCGGCAAGCTTGAAAAAAGCAGTGGAATCCTTCGCGGAGGAAGAAAGCTTGGTTATAACCCTTTCGACTACGGCGACGAACCTCTGCTTCTGGCTAGAAGACTCGAAAGTGCCAGCATTGTGGTCGGTCGTAATCGAAGTGAAAACTTAAGATACTATTTTCAACAGGAAAAACCCGACGTCGTACTTCTTGATGATGGTCACCAACATTTGAAACTTTATCGTGATCTTAATATTGTTTTATTCGATGCCCTGATGCCACTTGATCGATATAAGGTAGCGCCTCTTGGTTATATGCGTGAAGGCTTCACCGCCCTAAAGGCCGCCGATCTTGTTGTTATAGGTCGAGCAGATCAAGCCTCAAGAGACAGTATTGATGAACTTAAAAATCTAGTAAAAAACTATGCACCTCCAGGAACTGTGTTTGCAGAAATTGGTTATAGACCAAGTGGGATTTTTAACGCCAGATCATCTAAAAAAATGAGTGTCCACTCGCTGCAAGGGCAAAAAGTAATCTGTTTGGCCGCGATTGCTTCTCCCGTTTCATTTTACGCGCTTGTTGAGTCGCTTGGTGCAGATATCATTGAAAGACATACTTTTCCTGATCACCACTATTTCAGCGCAGCTGAAGTTCAAGAGATTGTGAGCTCGGCCAAAGAACGCGATGCCATGGTTTTGACTACCGAAAAAGATATGGTGAAGCTTAGAAGAGTGAGTGATGACGAAATTATTCATTATCTTGAGATTAATGTCGTTTTTTTAGATGGCGCCAAAGAAACAGAGGCTCTGCTTTTAAAGGCGGCTAAAAGATGAATAAGCTCGTACTGCTCTTAATTCTTTTTGGTTGTGCAACTCCCGATGATCGTCCGATGCCTGAAAATGGAGAAGCGCTCCTGAGTGAGTTCGATGTTGCTCAGGAGGAAAAAGATCGCTTTTCCTTTGCTGAAATTCAGCCAACGCCAGCACCAAGTCTTGAGCCAAGAACGGAAGTCAAAACTCCCGTAAAAAAACCAACGCCCAAAGTTGTGAAGCCTAAGCCTGTTAAGGAGAAGCCTCTAGTTGGTCGCACGTGGCCAGAGGATTACCCTGAGATTTATAAAGGATTCGAAGCTCCTGCACAAAAAACTTGGAATAAGTTTAAGCCACTTATTCGAGTTGGAGAGTCTATCAGCTTTGATATCAGTTATCTTGGGATCAAGGCCGGAACAATTAATTTTAAAGTTCTTGAAAATGGCATGCGTGGGGATGATTTAGTCCATCATTTCAAAGCGACGCTCTCATCTGCTGATTATTACAAGTATATTTATAAGTTAGATGATTATGTTGAGAGCTTTGTCATGGCGGAAACATTTTTACCGCTCAAATATACTTTAATCCAACGTGAGAGTGGTCAAAGCGTTGATGAACTTCAGTTATTTGATCATGACAAATTACAAAATAAGCAGTGGTTTAAAAAAATTAAAGACGGCAAAACGAGAAAAGACGATAAAACTGGATTCACTCCACCTCTTTTTTTAGACCC
The DNA here is from genome assembly GCA_002716825.1 of Halobacteriovorax sp. Classification (GTDB taxonomy): domain Bacteria; phylum Bdellovibrionota; class Bacteriovoracia; order Bacteriovoracales; family Bacteriovoracaceae; genus UBA4207. The sequence continues at coordinate 38,849 of PBCC01000025.1, forward strand.
TTTATCCTTGCTCGCTTTTTTTCGAGGTCTTCCTCTAGAGAATGGCGACGAATACTTTGTTCCTATCATCGTGAGATCAAAAGTTCTTAAAGTAACAGCTACCGTTTTGGGTAGAGAAAAAGTCCAGGCCATGGGGAAAGAGCGACAAGCCGTCAAAATGTCTGTTTATGTTGATCCAACTGAAGATGGAAAAAAACCGACAACGATGAATCTCTGGTATAACGATGCTCCATCGCGAGAACTTCTTCGTTTCAATGCTGAACTCAAATTTGGCAGTGTAGAGGGCGAGTGGGTTCAGTAAGTCCTCTACCTGAAACCTCGATTCTCTTCATGGGGCCTTTTGCGGGCTGGGGACCACGAGAGCGCGGACTCCTAAGGGAAGCCATTCAGGCGAAAAGACTCGGGCTTGAGGTGGTGATTTGTTGTCCTCTCGACTCGTACCTTCATGTCGAAGCTAAAAAACATGATCTTGAAACATTTCCAATTCGAATTGCAAAAAAAAGTCGCTGGCTTGGTGCTTACAAAGAAGTCTTCAGTTTTTTAAGTAAGCGTCACAACACAACTCATTTTCATTGCTACGACAATGATTCTTTATTCGCCTGTGCATGGTTTCTAAGATCTTTTCCTCAGATTGCTTTAGTCTGGTCCATTCATGGAACGCCTCCAACGCTCGAAGGAAATTGGTGGCAAAAGATCTTACTAAAAAGAACTGACCGCTTCCTTTTACCTTCAAGTCTTTCGCTTAAACGCCTTGGCCAACAATTAAGAATCTCTAGTCACAAAATTGCTAGAGTAGGCTTAGCGATCGACGCTAGGGAAGTTGCTTGGAAGGAGCCCGATTTAAGAGACGGTTTTATCGTTGGTTTATCTCTGTTTGACGGAGCTGAGTCCATTAATACAACCTCAGTCGTGACCCGTGCTTTGAAGCTGGTTCTGTCTCGAGGCATCGATAATGCCAAGCTTTTACTTCATACACCAAGAGATTGGCAGGCATCAGTCTGGCGCCAAGGACTTGAAGACTTAATTTCCGAGCTTCACTTGGAAAATAATGTTGAATTTGTCTCTGGGGAGGATTTCTCCGTTTTCGTCGGCAGGCTCCACGTTAATATTGCTTTTGAAAGCGACGTTGTCCCTTTTGATCATATTGAGACCTGTTTATTGGCCGGAATTCCGGTGATCTATCCCAGAAATCGATCTTATCGCGATCTTTTGCATGGCGTCGATGTGGGGTTGTTTTCGTATAAACCTAGAGATTCTAGGGAGATGGCCGAGAAAATCTTAAAGCTCTACTCCAGTTGGAGTGAGCAGCGCTATGCCATGCAGTCCCTGCGTGAAGAGCATGCGAAATGGCATCATCCCGACCTAGTAAAGAATCAATTAGAGCAAGTTTATAAGCGCACCATGCTTCGTCGTGCTAAATATTGGCGAAAGCTCGAACTCTAAGTCATTTCCTCCAGTACTTTCAGGCCTCTAAGCCTTCACATCCAGCATCATATAGAGTAATCTCGCCCCTCAAATCCGTCTTTGACGGTACTTAATGAAACCGGATTTTTACAGATGTAGAGATCCAAAAAGGGGTGTCATATGACACAACAAGAATTAATGCAGAACTGGATGAAGAATTTTGACGTGGTTATCGGCGAAGACGTTGATACACACGATGAAACTGAATTCGAAAAGCTGCTCAATGCAACCGAAACCAAACAGTTTACTGAAGGTGAGGTTTTCGACGGTAAAGTAATTTCTATCGGACCTGACTATGTCATGGTTGATATCGGTTACAAGCAAGAAGGACTAGTTTCTACTCGCGAATTCCAAAACTTCGATGGCACATTGAAGATTAAAGAAGGCGAAACGATCGAGGTTTACCTCGATAAGTTAGAGTCTGCGATGGGTAACCTTGTTCTTTCTAAGGACAAAGCTGAAATTCTTAAAGCATGGGATAAAATCTCTGATGCTTGTGAAAAGGGCTTGGCCGTTCAAGGTACAGTTGTTGCAAAAGTTAAGGGCGGTCTTTCTGTCGATATCGGCGTTAAAGCGTTCCTTCCTGGATCACAAATTGACCTACGTCCAACTCGTTTCCTTGATAAGTACATTGGTAAAACAATGGAATTCAAAGTTATTAAGTTTAACAAAAAACGTGGAAATATTGTTCTTTCACGTCGTGCCATTCTTCAAGAAGAGCGCGGTAAGCTTCGTAACGAAATCCTTTCTCAAATCCAAGAGGGTATGATTGTTAAAGGTATCGTTAAGAACATCACTGATTACGGTGCATTCATCGATCTTGGTGGTATTGACGGTCTTCTACACATTACTGATATGTCATGGGGACGCGTAAAGCATCCTTCTAACCTACTCGGTATTGGTGACGAAGTTGAAGTTAAGATTCTTAAGTTCGACCAAGAAAAAGAGCGTGTATCTCTAGGTCTTAAGCAAGTTCAACCAAACCCTTGGGAAACTGCAGATCAGAAGTACACAGCTGGTAGCAAAGTTTCTGGTGAGATCGTATCTGTAAAAGACTACGGTATCTTCGTTGAGCTTTCTGATGGTATCGAAGGTCTAATCCACGTTTCTGAAATGTCATGGACTAACAAAATCAAGAACCCTGCTAAGCATTTCAATGTTGGCGAAACTCTTGAAGCTGTTGTTCTTGATGTTGATACTGAAAACAAGAGAATCTCTCTTGGTGTTAAGCAACTTGAGCCAAACCCATGGAATGCTCTTGAAGCAAAACATAAAATCGGTTCAAAAGTTACTGGTAAAGTTAAATCAATCGTCGACTTTGGTGTATTCGTAGACCTAGGTGAAGAAGTTGATGCTCTTATCCACGTTTCTGACCTTTCTTGGACTCGTAAAAACATCAACGTTAACGATGAGTTTAAAGAAGGCCAAGAAGTAACTGCTATGGTTATCGCGCTTGATAAAGAAAACCAAAAGTTCTCTCTCGGTATGAAGCAACTTGAGGAAGATCCTTGGAAGAAAATCGAAGAGCGTCTACCAGTTGGTGCCGTGCTTGAAGCTGAAGTTGTACGCGTAACTGAGTTCGGCGCATTCGTTGAACTTGAAACTGGTATCGAAGGCCTTATTCACATCTCTGAGATGTCTGAAGAGCGTGTTGAGAAGCCAGAAGACGTCGTTAAAAAGGGTGATACTCCAAAAGTTATGGTTATCTCAGTCGACAAAGAAGCCAAGAAAATTGGTCTTTCTATGAAGTCTGCAGCTAACTCTGCTAATGGTGCTGTAACTCTTGAATCAGCTAAGAAGAACACTCTTGCTGATAAGCTGAAAGATTTCCAAGTTAAAGAATAAGTTACAGTAATTACTGAGATTTATTGATGAGGCCCAGGTTGATCCTGGGCCTTTTTTTTTACTTTAAGATGACAATATTTGCTGTGTAAACACCCGTTGTCCGTCCACTTGGGTCTAGTTGGCAGCTATAATTGCGCCTGACGATGAATTTTCCACTTTTCTCAAGTCTCTCAACGCTATCTTTAAGGATCTGCTCACATTCTTCTTTTGAGTTTTGTGAGTGAGCCATCAAGCCTATAACGCTGGATGAGCTTGTTTCCATTAGACCGTTGGCATGAGCGAAACTCATGGAGATTAAGAGTGCAGAAAGGGTTAGTGCAATTGTTTTCATAAAGTGTCCTTTGCTTTTGTGAGTTGGCTGATGAAAACAACAATAATTGGGCTCCAATATAATCTCGTTAAACTAGTTTAAAAGCCTGTAATTGCTACACACTATTCATGAAAAAGAGAGTTTTTGTTTAGCCTCTAGCTGTAATTCTTACACTTTGCGCAACTTTTTATGACACGAACGCCCATTTGAGGGATGTTAGGCACACTTACGTTGCCAGTCCGACCAAAAGGGGAAGTTTTAATGAAAAAGCAACTTATCACTACTTGTGCCATCGCCTTATCGTCTTCGCTGCTATTTGCACAAGATATGAGTGTTATCCCAAAAGTCATCTATGGCGACGACAATCGCGTCGACGTTATTGACTCGAATAACCCGCTTTTCGTGAAGCTTGCTCTATCAACCGCAGCTCAAATTGATAAATCAAAGATTACAGTTCGTGGGGCAGATGCTGTTTTAGCATTTGAATCGCTTGAAAGAGGGATGGGCGTTTGTCCAACTGAGAAGTTTGCCGCGCAAAACAGTATTGCGCGTTGTTCAGGCTTTCTTATCGCTAAAGATCTTCTTGTGACAGCAGGGCATTGTGTTCGCTCTCAAGAAGAGTGTGAGAAATACTCTTGGGTTTTTGATTATAGAGAAGGCGAAGTCGATGATGGAAAACTTCCATCTTCTAGTGTCTATAATTGTAAAAAAATCATCAATCAGGCTCTCGATCCTATTTCAGATGCCGATTACGCCCTCATTAAACTTGATCGCAAAGTTAAAGATAGAAAGCCACTTAAGTTTAGAAAGAAGGGATCGCCTGAAGTAGGTGATGAACTAGTAGTGATCGGGCATCCATCAGGACTTACAACTAAAGTTTCCGATGGTGCAAAAGTGATCGCGAATGATGCCGACCAATATATTCTTACTGATCTTGATACCTACGGTGGAAACTCAGGTTCGGCCGTGTTTAATACGTCAAAGGGTACGATTGAAGGGATCTTGGTTCGTGGCGCGCGCGATTATATCTATGATTGGCAGCAAGGCTGTTATGTTTCCAACGTGTGTGACTCTGTAGGTGGCGCAGGTTGTGAGGGTGAAGAAGTAAGCCGAATCAGTAAGGTTCAGCTTAAGAAGTTCACCGGTATTATTGGATTCTTTAAGAGATTATTTGGGCTCTTGTAAGCCTTGAAGGTGGAGATTGATATGCAGGACAAATTTAGAAAGTTTAAATTACTACAAGACAAAGAAGATAGCCTAGTTGAAGGTCTTGGCGTGACGATGCTTATCAATCTCGATCACTTAGTATCGATTAAGCCTATTAATGTCGCAACTTCTGATGGCGTAGTTCAAGCCTATTGGTTACGTCTTTCAAATGGAAAGAAGTATAAAGCAACTGAAATTCCAGATGAACTCGCTGGTCAGCTTAAGGGTGATATTATTAATTACTCTAAAATTGGTGGTCAAGAAACAGACCAATCAAGCGATCTTCACTGATTGTCTTTTAAAAATTCAAGAAAGCAGATTCGCGCATCGCTTGAGTCATCAATTTTTTGAACTTGAGCATTGATGGGCTTTTTTAATGGGTTTGAGTACAGTGTGGAAATAATAACTCTATCTCCAATATTATACTCACCTTTTCTTTTTTCAATAAACTGTAATTTCTGGGTGTCTGCCTCGACCAATAAATAAATTGTCTCATGCGAGTATTTTTCTTTGGCGAGCTCTCGCTTGAGCCCAACTTTTTCTGTTGGAACTTTCTTAACAGGTGGTTTGGTGTAAGAGAGATCAAACTTGGCTTCCACATGAAAGTGTTTGGCATACTCACTGGGCTTATTAAATGCCGTGATCTTGGCAGTCAGTGGGGCCGTTAACTTATTATCTAAAATGCTGTGAACAACAATGGCGTCGCCAACTTTATACTCGCCGCGAACTGTACTGTGAAAGGAAAGTCCGTGAGTTTCAACTTCAATTAGCAAGTAAGTGGAGGGCTCTGATCCGCTTTTGCTAATACTGACACGCTTTTTTTTAGTGGGATCGATAGTCTCGCTAAGAGGCTCTTCAACAACACCTCTATTAGAAAAACCAAGTGACTGAGCCGTCTCTTTTATCTCAGGTTTTTTAGCAAAAACATAAGCTGGGCCTTTGGGAGAGTCTTTAGCTGGCTCAGTTTGCTTTGGCTTGATCGTATCGCCAAGCACTTCAAGCACCTGTGAGATGAGCTCCATATCACCTTTATCCATAGGGCCATCACTTGGTGCCGCCATAAGTTCAGGTAAAAAGCCTTCAGCTTCAGCCAGTTTAAGAATAGACTCGGGAGCCTTTAGAGTTAAAAAATCATCACTTAAAGATTCAACGGGGGATTTATAGATAAGGAGTAGGTCTTCATGAAAAATATTGAGATCTGTGATCGAGCCAAGCGTTAACTTATTTACATTCTTAGCTAATTGAAATCTTAGTGTACGTTTTTCTTTATTCCAGCCCACAAGCAGAGCGTCGTAAATAATTAAACGACCATCGACGTGGCACCATAAATGGCTAGACTCACTTGAGCCTACTTGGAGATCAAGGATCTGATCAATTTCTACTGTATCGTTAACTTTATTTTGAAATCGCACGTAAGTAGTATAGGCCAGAGTTAAGCTTTTTTAATACTAAAAAGCGGCTATTTCTTCCCAAGTGCTTTAATCACAGCCTTTAGGAGCCCTTGCCTGGTAAAAGGCTTGATTAAAAATGTTTTGACGCCAAAATTGATCGCCTTCAAGGCGTGCTCATTTTGCATGGCACCTGACATAAATATAATTCGGTGTTTCCTTGAGCTTAACGTCATCATCAGAGTTTCAATCATATGCAAACCGTCTTTATCAGGCATTTGATTGTCTATGATGAGGAGATCAAACTCTTGATTTCGAAGCTTTTGTAGGGCCAAGGAGGCAGAAGTTGAGGCGACGATAAAGGAGAAAATATTGAAGCTCTTGAGCATAACCTCAATAAGATCGCAAATATGTTGTTCATCATCGACTATGAGAACGGATAATTTTTTTGCTTCACTCATGGCTTAACCTTTAAAGCTTGGGCCAGTGTAGATAAAAGAGTCTCCTCGCTAAAAGGCTTGGAGATTAAACTATGGATAACAAGATTCTTCTTATCTTTTTCAAAAATTTCTTGTGCATTAGGTGCACCACTCAAATAAATAATAGGGATATCTTCTTCAAGCATACGAACTTTACTTGAAAGATCAGAGCCAGACATTCGAGGCATGAAAAGATCCGTGATCACTAAATCTATCTCCGTTTGAATGAGAAGATTAAGCGCATCCTCACCACCTGTTGAGCTAACGACAGAGTAGCCAGCGCCTCGCAAGAGTTCATCGAGTTGATTCAGAACTATAGGCTCATCATCAACAATTAAAACTTTCTTTTGACCAACGGGTCCAATTTCGGGACCAAAACCACCAGAAGTGAGCATGCTACTCATTTCCATCGTAGGCAGATCAAATTTAAGAACTGCACCATTTTCACTATCAATAAGTTCAAGATGACCTTGATGCTTTTCGATCAACCTTCTACTAATAGAAAGTCCAAGGCCTGAGCCTTTACCAATATCTTTAGTCGTAAAGAATGGTTGAAAAATCATTTCCTTATGCTGATCAGAGATCCCCGGACCATTATCGCTCACTGTGACACTAATATTATTCTCTCCACGACTTAGACTAATGCTAACCAAAGGAGCAGCTGTTTTTGCATCCAAGAGAGAGTCGAATGAATTTTTGAGAAGATTGACGATAACCTGTTCGAGCTCAACGCGGTTACACTGTACTAATAAAGGATCTTTAGGAGCTTTAAGGTTGAGCTTGATCGTCTCCTTGATTAACCCTGTGTGCGTAAGCTCAATTGCTGCGGTCGCAATATCTTTTAAATCACAATACTCTTTGTGCTCTTCATCGGTTCTAACATACGACTTCATATTATTAATAATAGATGAAATCTTTTCGAGAGAACTCGTTACACGTTCAATTGATGTCTTAAGCTCATCACATTTGATCACATCTTTGCTACCCACTTCAAATTCGATTGTTTGAGCATAACCATAAGCGATGGTTAGGGGATTGTTAATTTCATGCGATATGCCGGCAGATAGCTCTCCAAGAGTAGCCAACTTATCCGTTTGTAGGATTTTTTCATGTGTACGTTTAATCTCCTCAAGCTGGACTCTGTACTTTGAGTAAAGCGTACGCTCAACAGTGAGATCATTAAAAGTAATAACAAGATCGTTGTCGACTGAAAAAGACTTTAAAACAAGAGTCAATGGGCCATGACCGCTGGGAGTAGTCAGTGTTAACTCTTCACTTGTTTGAACGGAGCCTTTCAAAAACCGTTCAATAACCTCTGACTCATTAAATATAAGTGAAAAACGATCTAAATTTTTAAGCGAGCGGGGAGAGGATTGGGTTAAAACCAAAAAAGCCTGATTGAAATACGTAACTTTATAATCCTTATCAACAACGACAAGGGGAGCAAATAAATTATCGTAAATACTAAACTTATTAGAATTCATTATGACTCACTTAATAAAATTGAAATATTGAGCTTCGAGAGCATCAAACTCTAATTCAGTTCCCTTTTCATTGTTTTTAACAGGAGCCTTTTTACCTGTAACTTCAGAAAGACTGATAAGTATTTTGACCTCTTTATCTTGGTCTGGGTCAAAATAGGGAGCATAAAAACTCTCTATCGTAGCCCCTTCGGGCAGAAACCCTTGAACCATATTCATTTGCTCAATCATAATTTGTGGACAGTGTCGGTAGATGATTTTAGATTTTTTAATAATTGTATTAACTAAATTAATCCACTCTCTAACACCGCAAGAGTTTATAAGTGTTACGTTTTCAAAATCGAAAATAAAAACATCAGCACTACTTGAAGTAATGGCGTCAAAGTGTGAGTCTTCATCAATGCGACCGCTAAGAGTGACAATCGTACTTGTTGCATCATTACTGATGTTGATTAAGAGAGAGGAACTCATTGATTCTCCTGCTGAAAGTGGAACGATGTAACTCTGCCTTTAAAGTTCTTGTAGCGTTTTGTCGCTTCAAGGATGCAAGTTACTTTGGTCGAATTATTCTTATTAATATTAATCCAAATCTGATTTGTTGATTGATAGACAAGGTAAAGTCCAAGTCCTGCACCCCTTCCATCTATTTTAGGAGACTGCTGATCATAGGCTCTCTTGAAGGCATGGAGTAGCGTCCCTTTATCAAAATGACCTTGATTGTCACTAACTTCAATACGAATGGTTTGAGATGACAGGGAGAGGTTGACGCTCACAATTGAGGACGTTGGCGAAAGAGCATTTGTGACGAGTTCGTCACCTATGAGAGTGAGATAGTCTTTAGGGCTTTCAAACCATCCCGGAAATTCTTGTGAATTTAAATATTGGTCAATTGCTTCTCGAAAAGACCCAACAGCACTTCCCGTCCAATTGAAATCAAATTCGAGAAGAGGAGGAAGAACCGCTTGTAATTCTTGCTCTAATACCGGCGAATTAAAGCCTACGAGATGATCAATTTGAGGGTTATTACAGAGGTAGTTGATAGCACTTCGAGGATCTAGACGAGAGATGACAGTGCTCTCGCTAATATGCTCAATATCTTTTGGAGAGTCAGCAACACCTAATTGACAAAGGACTAAAGTAACATCGTCATCACTAGGAGCACCGCCTGAAAAATCAAGCGCCTTTGTGATAATTCCTTCACGCCAAAGAGTTAAGCTCTCGTGTTTGGACTCGATGATGGATTGATGAAACTTTCGATCACCATAAGCTTGCGATTGGTCGTTGGTATTCTCAGTGATTCCATCTGTAAAAAGGATGAGGAGATCTTTTGGATTGAAGTCCATTGAATCCATTTCAAAAGTTGAATCACTGTCCTTTCCTAAATGAGCCGAGGGCTTACTTAGAAGCGGGATGAGATCACTTCGTTTAGGTTGCAGAACTTTTCCACTTAAAATCATGGCTGGGTTATGAGCTGCATTTGACCAAATTAGCTTATTATTTTTATTGTCAACTACCACACATAGCATTGTCATATAAAGCTGCTTACCAGCGCCACAGATAGCTTTATTAAACCAACTCAAGATCAAATCGGGACGATCGCCGAGTTGATGATTTGTTTTTAGCACTTCCTCTAGAGTATGAAGAGCGCAATTAGCCGTTGCCGTTATCAGTGCTGCAGGTACGCCATGTCCAGTTGCATCAGCAATGAAGAAAATTGTTTTGTCATTAATTTCAATATGTCCCCACCAGTCCCCACCGCACTCTGAAGCAGGGGCATAAAAAGCTGAGAACGTGTTATTGCCAATACTACCTTCAGCATCTGGAAAGAAAGAATCTTGTACAAGTTTTGCAACTTCAACTTCACGCTCAAGGCGAACTTTCTCTTTCATTTGCTCCATAAATTCGACGATTCGCTTACCCATGAAATTAAAGGAATCTGATAAAGCTCCGATTTCATCTTTAGATTTCACGTCGACACGGCTAGAAAAATCACCCAATACAAATTTCTGAGTTCCTTCAAATAAGACTTCTAATGATCTGGTTAAACTTCTAGAAAACAAAATGCCGATAATAATAGCGATACTCAAAAGAAAGACAGCAAAAATATATGAGTTTTTAATCAATTGATCAGCGACAGAGTAGGCTTTGCTTTTTTCAATGACAGTTATGCTTAGTGGGTATTGTGAGTTAAGCCCTTTAAAACCGACGAGACTTATACTTGTGTCAATTTCATCTTCGGCCACACCCTGTTTGAGGTTAACATTCAAAAAAGATGACTCGACAACTTTATATAAGTCTTGTGCAGTAGTTGCATCATTTTCAGTTAACGGCATTGAATCTGGGGCAAAAAGGTATGAGCGAATTGAGTTATCATGACTAGCCAGAACTTCGTTTAATGAGAGTTGTGCCAGTTGGATCATGTTATTGCGATCGTATACTAATGTGACAATTGGTTTATTGGGAAACAAATACAGAATTTTAAGGCCCTGCTTATGAAATGCATGATTATTGATAATTTGATTAACCTTCAAGTCAATTGAGTCTTTGGTGAGCTCACTCCTGAGAAGTCCAGATTGATCAGCGATCCCAGTTACAAATTTTTTCCTGTCACTATCGTAAACTCTGTAGTCAATCAGGGCCGGAATGTTTTCAAAAATCTTTCTTGATTGTTCGGCGTCAGTAGTGAAGGCGAGTATATCCAAGGTTCGTTTGGATTCGTTGATAACCTGATTAATGGCTTGGGCTTGGCTTGCCGCCACGCTTTGAACACTGCTGAAAATATAAGCTGACTTATCTTCAATAAATCTTGTCAGTGCGTAGTGGGCGTAGGCTGCCAGACTTGTTAATAAGACCAGCGAAAACAAACTGATAAGCTTCAGCTTGAGAGGAAATCGAATGGGGCGCAAAAGAAGTTGTGTATTCATATTTAATTCATAGATATTATCGCAAAGACCACTATAATGAACAATAAGACATATTTTTCAAAGGAGAGCATGAAGCACTCCCGCTTCGATTGGATATTGGTGGCATGTTTTGCCATATTGGCCTCATGGAGTGGCTACCAACTTTACGGGCCTGCATCTACAAAGCGTAGTGCTGGAGCTTCATACGCTCAATTGGAAAGCCTGAGCAATATAGTTAAAACAAAGCCGCGTGGCGCTTTAGGCTGGAGTGATGTTGAAGTTGGTCAGCAATTTATGCTGCGAGATCAGCTCTATACACACAAGGATTCAAAGGCGAATTTACAGCTCACTACTGGAGAAAATTTAACGCTTTGGCCTAATACATTGGTTGAACTGGATCAACTTGCCGGTATACCTTCACTTCAAGTGAAGGAAGGTCTGGTTTATTTCGACCTTAAGCCCGGCGAAAAAGTTAAAATCAATTTAGCTGGCAAGGAACTAACATTGGCAGGGGATAATTCCCGCGTAAAGCTGTCTAGTTTTAGCGGTAAGGCCAGTCTTGAAAGTACTGAAGGAGAAGTTAGCGTAAGTGATAGAGATGGTGTGACTCAAAAGGTTGATCAATCGAACAGGCTTGAAGTTGAAAAAGGCCAAGAGATAAAATCTAAAATAATTGAAGCCCAGCTTATCTCTCCAGCTGATGGGGCTAAAATATTAACAACTGAAAATTCTCGTGAAGTTCTCTTTGACTGGAAAATTTCTCAGGCACTAGACCAAGCAGTAGTTGTGGAGATTGCCTCGGACCCGTCCTTTGCCTACAAGAAGTCGATTCGTGGTAATAAAACGTCATTGGTACCAGGTTATTATTTTTGGCGACTTAGAGTTGAAAATAAAATTCTACAGACAAATCTTATGGGATTTGAAGTTGTACGTGAGATTGAATCAGAGCCTAAGACGGCGCAGGTGGAGCTAGTTGAGCCAGCTGATCGAAGCTCACTTATCATATCAAAGCCTGGTGAGGTGATTGATTTTAAGTTTAATACAAATGGACTGTTGCAAATCGCTACAGATGAGCAATTTAAGAATTTAGTGATTAATCAACGTGCGCAGAATGTATTTTCTTGGCCTGTAACTCAACTTGGAAAATTTTATTGGCGTATTAGTACTGAGAAAGGCGAATCAAACGTACAAACCTTCGAAATCCTCCCAGGTGAAATCCTGCCACCTCCACAGCTTGAACGCGCACCCAGTGAAATTAATCTCGAAGTACTCGACACATCTTCGTCTTATTGGCCAACGTTCATTATTCAAAAAGTTTATGCCCAAGAGTTTGTAGCAGAGTTTAGCTGGCCAGAAGTTGAGGGAGCTAAGGCCTATCAAGTTGAAATTTTTTCAAAAGAAAATTCAAGTAAGCCCTTGCTGACAAAGCAAGTTCAGAGTGCGAGTTACAAGTGGATCGGTGCACCACTACGCGATGTTTTTTGGAGAGTGCGCGCCATTGATGCCTGGGGCAGACTAGGCTCAGAAAGTCGTATGGTTAAAACAACACTTTTACCTCCTAGTGGCTGGGAAGAAACTGAAGTTGATCTTATAAGTCCTAGACATAAAATTAAAACTGAAGTCGGGGAGAGAGTACGGTTTGAATGGGCGAAGGCTCCAGGGGTTAAGTCTTGGACATGGCTCTTATCCCAAGATCTTTCTTTTTCTCGTCCTGAGCGAAGCTATAAAACGAAGAATAATCACCTCGTGGTTGAAAATCTGCCGAAGGGAAACTGGTATTGGAAGGTCTTGGCCAAAGATAAACTTGGGCGAGTGATAGAGAGTCGAAGACGATTTATCGAAGTCTTTAGGCTTGAAAAAGAAGAAGTGATCGCTAGAGAATTGAAGCGAAATGAATATGAATTGAGACTTAACTTACGCTCACCTTTTGACATAGAGCTTGGACTTAAAGTTACAAAGCCTGATTATGAATATAGCCGTGGATCAAAGCGCTTTGTTTTGTCAGGCTTCAGTGCTTCTGGCATTGACATGAATTTGTCTAGAAAGTGGAATAAGTGGCGAGGACTTATTGACCTTAGCTATGTTTCAGGCACGGCCTTTAGTTCACTCGCTTACAAAGATGCTCTTCTTAAAGTTGAAGCTCAAAAAGCCTATGATTTTGGTTTTAGTTTTCCAATCTGGCTGGGAGGAGGGATTGCTTACGCCCAAACCTCAAGCTATCAGCGTGCTGCAACTTCTAACGATTTGAGTGAAGAAACACTTTCAAGCATTTCACTGAGTGCACATGCTTCCGCTGAACCGTGGAGTTTCAAAAATGATAGCTATATTCAAACAACCCTGGCTCTTAGTGCACCAAGTAGACTCGGATTAAAGTTCTCTGCTCGTCATATCTTAGGTCAATGGTTTTGGGGAGCGAGTGTAGAAAAACAGAGTGTCAGTGATGAAGGCGAGTTATCAGTCACGTCGTTGGCGCTTAATTTTGGTTATCGCTGGCAAAGAAAAAATAATTAAAAGCATGGCCATCAAAGTTGTGGCCGCTTGATGATTATTTTGATCGAAATCAATACTGCCACAGCCCGTTGCAATTTCACTGCGAAATTCATTGGTGAAGAGATCACCGCGCTCGATGACGACGCCCGCAGTGAGCACTAGGCCACTACTGTTAATATTACTAGCGCCAGATGTTTGTACAGATAGTCTACCTACACCACCGTTACCACCAACTCCTGGAGTACCGGCATTTCCGCCTGTGCCCCCAGCTAAATTGATAGTGCCGCTTAAGTTCACGCCGCTTACCGCCTGCATAACGATTGTTCCGGCGGCACCGCCACCACCTGATCCACTACCGTTTGCGGCCGCTGTTCCATTGCCGCCGTTGCCACCGTTGGCATTTAAAGTTCCTGAGACGGTAATTGTATTGGCCGCACGCAGGGTTAAAAAACC
>PBCC01000026.1 GCA_002716825.1 Halobacteriovorax sp.
CGACGGTTTCTGAGTGGAGTTTTCTCGCCATATACTCAGTAGCACTCTCTTCCAGATCTAAATCAAAATAGGGCACACCTAGCTCGACCGCCTCTTTTGGATGATCGACATCAAATGAGTTGTAATAAACAGATTTTCCCTGGGCAAGCAGGGCTTTACAGGTTGCGAGAGCGAGAGTGGTTTTGCCCACGCCACCCTTGCCAGTGAAAACAAGTAGTCGCGCGGACACTATTAGAACACGTAAAAGGCGAGCATCAGAAGCTTGTAATAAGCGCCTTCAACTTCAGGGCCTATGTCTTGCTTAACATCAAATGGGTTATGCAAGTGAAAGAGTAATCCAACTGTCACATGAGAATTTAAGTTTAAATCAGCACCTGCCCCAAGGTGGTAACCGAAAGCCATTTTTGTTTCTGTGTCCTGCATCTCACCAGCAGCGTTGGCGACGCGACGGACTTTAGGTGCATAAATTCCGAGACCACCAAGTACGTAGGGTGAGAAATTATCAAATTGATAAAGTTTAGCTTTGATCCCCGGAGCAATTCCGCGAATTAAAACATTTCTTCCGCGAAACTTGTGCTTTGAAATATGCATGTTCACTAAAAGATCGAAAGAATGACTGGCGCTATAATTATAAAAACCATCAACGGTGATTTTATCTTCACCATCATGTTTAAAATCATCAAGCAAGAATGTTTGACCAAAGCCTAGCCCAACAGAGTGACGATTGAGCGTCCCTTTTGGTGAGGTTCCGGAAATCGAACTTGAAGTACCATCGACTACAGGCTTATCAGTCGAAGTGAGCTTTTCAATTTTCGATTGAGCGTGTGATTGAGGAAACAAAAAAATCCCTGCAAGCGCTAGTCCTACAGGGATCTTAATTAAATGCTTTTTTGCTTTATTAAACATAAAACCTTGGGGTTCAGTTGTTTTAGAACCCCTAGATTTTAGTTCAAAGTAGCAGGTGTTTCAACAGAAGCGTTCATTTCATTGTTCATGAATGGCTTGAACTCTTCAGTCTTAGGAGTAGCAAGCTCTCCACCAACTTTATTCTCAAGGGCTTTGATGTAGCCAGTGAAAGTGCCGTCGTCAGAACGAATAACACGCTTAAGAAGCTCAACATCTTTAGCATTAAGGGCTTTACGCTCTTGGTCTGCTAGAAGTTGCAGTTGAGTTTGATAAGTGATGTCGTTTTTCGTCTTGTTGTCGATCACTTGGATTTCATGACTTTCGCGGATAATCTGAGCGATTTCCTCTAGAGTCACGTAGCAGCTCTGATGAGTGTCATAGAGCTTGCGGTTTTGGTAGCGTTTGATGATACGTACTTCAGTCATCTTTTTCCCCTATTTGAAGAAAGTTGAACCAACGTTTAGCTTTCTCGCTCATAACAAAATCGTTTCAGCGTTTTAATACAGCCGAGGGCGTTATACCCAGTAGAAGTGAGTTTGTTAACCGCTTGTGTATATTTTTCCCTGCTTTGCGTTAGTTTTATTTAACCAGCGGGTCACACAATGAGTTATCAGCCACTTAGACTGAAATAATGAGATGCGCCTCAATAGATTGATTTGCATTGCTCCTCGTCGACACCGTAAGTAGCAAGCTTGCTAGGCCTGTGTCAAGAAAATCGGCCATAAGAGTCATTTCCAACCCATTGATTGTTCGTAAATATGACAGAGAAATGACGATAAACTGCAAGAGCAGAGCGTCATTGTTATAATACTTGAGTGGAAAATAATGCCCGAGGGCAGAAAAAGTTCACCAATATGAGTCATTTCTAAGTTTTGGGGCCCGCGCGTCGATTAGCAAGGAGAAGCCTGAGCCTTCAAAACCAGGGATTGGTCGGTAATGATGAATATAACAACCTCTATGAAACTTCTTACTATTGTCGCGTTAGCGCATGTTGCTAGCTGCGCTCATCATAGTGAACCCAAGGTCGTTACTGAAACTCAAAGTGAAAAACCTGTTGATGAAAAAGCGCTTAAAGCTCAAGTGGAAAGTCAGTTAAGTGCCATGGCCGAGCAAGCCAAGAAAGCAGGCCCAAAAGCTATCGAGTTTCTATCGAGTGATTTATTTTTGAAAGCTAACGATGCAGCTCTTAGGGACGATGCCCAAACAGCGTCGCTCCTACTAAAATATGTACACCAAATGAATCCAGATGATCTGTATGTTCATAAGCGTTATGCAGTTGAGCTAATTCGTTCGGGTGAGCTTCTAGCAGCGGAGCCACATCTTAAGCATCTCTATAAAGTTTCAAAAGGAAAAGAAGAAGCGCTTGGTTTAGTGCTTGGTGGAATCTATACCGCACTTGATCGCAGTGATGACGCTAAGAAAGCTTATTCTGAAGTGTTGGCAAAGAATGCTAAAAATGAAGAAGCCTGTCTATTTTTGGCCAAAGCACATGCTGTCGCTAAAGAAGCATCAAAGGCCAAGCAATTGCTTGTTAAGTGTCAAAAAGCAAATCCTAAAAATGCTGTCTTTACTTACTATTTAGGCAAGATTGCTCTCGATGATAAAAAACCTAAGCAAGCTCTCAGTTATTTTAATAAAGCGCTAAAACTTCAGCCAAGTTTTCACCAGGCAGCAGTAGCTCTTGGAGTCTTTCACGAAGAAGGTGAGGATTTTAAATCAGCGATCAAAGTTTATCGCGACTTTTTGAAAGTGAAGCCGTCGAACTATCAAGTTCTGTCTCGCCTTGTGCAGGTCATGTTTGCAACATCTCAGTACCGTGATGTTCTTCCTTACGCCGAGAGACTTTCAAGTCTTGACCCAGATAATCTCAATCTCAAAGTTCGCCTAGGAATCCTTTACACAGACAGCGGAAAGCTTGATCAGGCGATTGGGACATTTAAAGAAATTTTAGTGGCGATCCCTGACTCAGATAAAGTGCTTTTTTATCTCGGATCTTTGTACAAGGATAGTCATCAATACGATGATGCGATGGCGACGTTTCAACAGATTCCACCTGACTCGGCACTGTTTCATGAGTCAGCTCTACAGGTAACACAGATGCTCAATGTCGTTGCACTTGAAAATGCAGCTAAAGGTGTTGTCGAGCCTGAAAAGCAAATGAAAGAACAAATTGACACTTATGTAGCCAAGCATGAAGAGGCCAAAGTCGGTATGCATTTGGTGCTAGCGAGCTTCTATGAAACTCTTGGTAAAGTTGATTCTGCTATTGAGTCATTAGCAAAAGTGAGAAACGGCAAGGGCTTTGATAAAACTCACGAGTTGTATTTTGCCTCACTACTTGATCGCGCCAAAAGACATGACGAAGCGATTAGCTTGGTTGAAAAAATGTTGGATAAGGATCCGCAAGACGCCTATGCCTTGAACTTTATCGGCTATACCTTAGTCGAGCAGGGTAAGGATATGGATCGTGCTTATAGCCTGATTAAGAAGGCCATCGAGATTGCTCCAAAAGATGGTTATATAAGAGATACGCTTGGTTGGTACTACTATAAAATTGGAAATAACGAAAAAGCGTTGGCAGAATTGCATAAAGCGGTAAAACTGGTTTCAGATGATCCAGTCATTACAAAGCACTTAGCTACGGTATACCGCGAGCTAGAGTCGTTTGAGCTGGCAAAGAAATACTATGTGGAGGCTTTGAAATTAAGCAAAGTCAAAAACGACAAAGACGAAGTTATCAAAGCTCTAGAAGACTTAGAGGCCGTGCGTCTGCCTGCTTCAAAGCAATAGCACTTCTCACTCTCAGTAGCTGTTCCCTCTTTAGCACTTCCAAATTGAGTACAAGCGCCACCGAAGCGTTTTCTGGCTGGTGCCTGGAGAGCGCTGGTAAAGGGCGTATCGAGCTTGGACGAGAGCACCACGTGTTTGACTATTATTCAACGATTAACAAGCAAAGTGAAAGCTTTGTGGTCGCTCTTGATTTGCCTATCTATGGTGAAGAAGTTTTAAATCTTTCGCTCGTAAGTAAAAAAATATCGGGTAGCTTCACCAAAAGAATCAATCAAACTCAGACTATTAAAAACTTTTTTGGCGTTTGGCAGAGCTGGATTAGTGCTCGAGAAAAAAATCAATTGCCAGCAAGCCAATTTGAGCTGCATGGCGACAAGCTCGTTTTCATTGATGCGTTAAGTGAAAATGAAAGTGTCACTTTGACACTGCACGCTCTAACAAATGACAGTTATTTTGCCAGACAAACCTTAAAGTACCGTCATAGAGGTACAAACAAAGAGATGACTCTCGAAATGTTTACGACAGAATGTCGAAATCCTGCCATGCATTAGCGTTATTCGTTAAAGAAAGTGGAAATCACGCACAAATTTATATATAAAACCTCACTATATTCGCCTTAGAAGTATTATTGCGATTTTATAAGGATGGTCGATATGAAGAAATTTGCGTTGCCGATTCTCGCGTTAAGCCGACTACCTTTGTTTTCATGTACAAAGAAAGAGGAAGCGAACGAGAAAGTTTTAAACCTAGTTGTTGGTAGTGAAGTTAAAGGAATGGATCCAATCTATTCTAACGACAGATACTCATCTAACGAAACTGCTCGCGTTTACGAAGGTCTTCTCGAGTACCATTATTTAAAGCGTCCATATCAGTTGACTCCAAATCTTGCTGAAGCGATGCCGGAAGTTTCAAACAACGGTCTTACTTATACTTTTAAAGTAAAAAAAGGTGTGAAGTTCCACGACGACAAAGCTTTCCCAGGTGGAAAAGGTCGTGAGCTTGTTGCTGAAGACTTTGTTTATTCAATTAAGCGTCTCGCTGATCCAAAACTTCAAGGCCTTGGCTGGTGGGTTATTGATGGCAAGCTTAAAGGCTTAAATGAGTGGAGAGAGAAGAATACTTCTGCTGAAAAAGTGAATTATGACGAAGTTGTCGAAGGTGTAAAAGCTCTTGATAGCCACACTGTTCAGTTCAACCTGACTAAGCCTTTCCCACAATTTCTTTATTCTCTTGCGATGACATTTACTTTCGCTACAGCAAAAGAAGTTGTTGAGCATTATGGAAATGAGTTCTTGAATCACCCTGTAGGCACTGGCCCATTCATGCTTCCAGAGTTCAAGCAAACAAACCGTATCGAGTATGTAGTTAACCCTAACTACCGTGAGAAGAAATTCCCATGTGATGCTTCTGAAGAATTTGAAGCAATCGCGAAAGAGTATTGTGGAAAAACTCTTCCACTAGTTAAAAAGATTGTTGTGAATATCATTAAAGAAGATCAGCCACGTTGGTTGAACTTCCAAAAAGGTAACCTCGACTACATTGGCATCCCGAAAGATAATTTCGATGCAGCTGTAACTCCAACTAATGAGCTTGCAACTGATCTTTCAACAAAAGGCATCGATCTCTTGATCCAGCCTTCACTAGATGTAACGTACACAGCATTTAATCTTGACCTTGATCTTCTTAAGAACAAGAAACTACGTCAGGCGCTTTCTCTTGCTTATGATATCGATACTTCTAATAAGTTGTTCTACAACAACCGCGCTCTTCCGGCTCAGTCACTAGTTCCTCCAGGAATTGCTGGCTATATCAAAGGTTACGAGAATCCATATCGTGGCCACGGTAAAGAAGCAGATATCGCAAAAGCTAAAAAGCTACTTGCTGAAGCTGGCTATCCTGAAGGTAAAGGTCTTAAGGAATTAACTTATGACTGCCCATCTTCAACTGTTTCTCGCCAAATTGGTGAGTACACAAAGCAGCAGTTTGCACAAATTGGCGTGAAGCTTAAAGTTGTTCAAAACACTTGGCCTGAACTTCAAAAGAAGATCGACAAGCGTCAGGTAGAGCTTTGGGGAATTGCATGGGGTGCAGATTACCCAGATGCTGAGAACTTCCTACAACTTCTCTACGGACCAAACCGCGCTCCAGGTGCTAACGGTTCAGGTTATGACAACCCAGAATTTAACCGTCTTTATGCTTCTGCCGCAGTTATGCAAGATACGCCAGAGCGTACAGCTCTTTACGAGAAAATGGTTCGTATGGCCGCTGAAGAGATGCCATGGATCTATGGTGTTCACCGTCAGAACTATGTTCTTAAGCATTCATGGCTTAAAAACTACGTGATCACGGACTTTGAAGCAGGAAGCGAGCAGTATCTAGATGTAGATCTAGCTGCGAAGAAAACAGCACTCGAAAAATTATAAACGGATCGTTGTGAATATATACGCCTATATCTTACGCAGACTCCTCTATGTCATTCCGGTGATTTTAGGGGTCTGTGCCATCATCTTTTTAATTTTTAACGTGGTAGCGCCGGATCCGGCGCTTATCATTTTGGGTAAGCACGCCACTGTTGAGCAGATCGTTGAGATTCGCGAGCAGCTTGGTCTTAACCGTTCTTTGTGGTTGCAGTATTTTGATATTGTTAAGAGTGCTTTCACTTTTGACTTTGGAAGATCTTGGTCAACCAAGCAGGAAATTATCCAAATGATCAAAGCGGGAGCTATTCCTTCGGCGACATTGTCTTTTCCAGCTTTTTTCGTATCAACAGTTCTAGGTATTTCGATTTCACTGCTCGTGGCTTTTTACCGTGGCTCTGTTTTCGATAAAATTACTGTCGTGGGTTGTGTGACTTCGATGTCTGTATCAAGTCTGGCTTATATCCTTTTTGGTCAGTGGTTTTTCGCTTACAAATTAGGCTGGTTTGAAATTTCGGGCTATGACTACGGCTTTCCGTATTTCATCCCTTATATTTTATTGCCGGCGATTATTTGGGTGATGCTCTCAGTTGGTCCAGATGTACGTTTCTATCGCACGATTATGCTTGATGAAATCTACCAAGATTATATCCGCACAGCTCGCGCCAAAGGACTATCTGAAAGAGTTATTCTTTTTAAACACGTTCTTAAAAACACCATGATTCCTATTATCACTTATGTCGTCATTCAGATTCCATTTTTGATCTTAGGGGCACTACTACTAGAAAGTTTCTTCTCTATTCCTGGGCTTGGAAGCATTACGCTTAATGCGATTAACTCTTCTGACTTCCCAGTAATTAGAGCAATGACCGTATTGTCAGCAGTAGCTTATATTATTTTCTCCGTGATCACCGACGTACTCTATACGCTGGTTGATCCACGAGTTCGTTTATCTTAAAGGATCGAAATGTCGACGAATGCTGAATCTAAATCGTTATGGCGTCACGCCTTTGAGCAATTATGTAAAGATAAGCTCGCGCTAACTTCTCTCATAATCGTTGCTGTTTATTCTCTTGTGGCCATCTTGGTGGCCCTTGGAGTTCTAGCTTCTGATTGGGAACAAAGTGTCGGGCCATCTTATAATCCACCTTCTGCCGATCATCCGTTTGGATTAGATATTTTTGGTATGAGTGTGTGGGCTAAAACTCTCAAGGGAACTGAAGTCGCCATGTCTGTTGGGCTTGTGACGAGTCTCATCTCTATTACGATTGGTGTAACCCTTGGCGCTCTCGCCGGCTATTTTGGTGGCAAGATTGATGAAGCCATCGTGTGGTTCTACACGACGTTCACTTCAATTCCATACATCATGCTCGTTGTTGCGATTGCTTTTATCTTGGGTAAAGGCCTAATGACTGTTTATCTCGCTCTTGGATTAACCTCTTGGGTTAGTTTATGTCGCTTGATCCGTGGTGAAGTGATGAGACACAAAGATCGTGAGTATGTTCAAGCTGCCGGGGCGATCGGTGGTGGCGATATGAGGAAGTTATTTGTTCATATCCTTCCTAATGTTCTCCATATCGTAATCATTAACTTCTCACTTTCATTCCAAACAGCAATTAAGTCTGAAGTGATTCTTTCTTATTTAGGTTTGGGGGTTCAAGGACGTCCAAGCTGGGGAATTATGATTGATGATGCAAAACTTGAGCTTGCCCGTGGGGTATGGTGGCAGCTTGCGGCCGCGACTTTGGCCATGCTGATTGTTGTTTTGGCCTTTAATATTTTAGGGGATGCACTTCGTGACGCCCTTGATCCAAAACTGAAAGGAAAGTAAAATCGAGGGGTTGTCCTCTCTTAAGGTGTAATCGATGGCCGAGAAAATTCTTGAAGTAAAAGATCTAGTGGTTGAGTTTAGAACTGATCGTGGAAGAGTGACTGCCGTTAATGGTGTTAACTTTGACGTTCATAAGGGCAAAACTATTGGTGTGGTAGGTGAGTCTGGCTCGGGTAAGTCCGTTTCAGCACTCTCAATTATGCGCCTGATTCCCAATCCTCCAGGCGAGATCACTGGCGGAAAGATTCTTTATCGCGGCGACGATCTTTTGGCTAAACCAATGGATACGATGAGAGCGATTCGTGGCAATAAAATTGCCATGATTTTCCAAGAGCCAATGACTTCTTTGAATCCTGTTTTCACAGTAGGTAACCAGATTGAAGAAGTTTTAAAGCTTCACCAACCTGAACTATCTAAAGAACAGCGCCACGAAAAATCAATTGAACAGCTTCGCCTCGTTGGTATTCCATCTCCTGAAAAAAGAATTAATGAGTACCCTCACCAAATGTCCGGTGGGATGAGACAGCGTGTGATGATCGCCATGTCGCTTGCCTGTGAACCAGATATTCTGATTGCCGATGAACCAACCACAGCTCTCGATGTTACGATTCAGGCTCAAATTCTCGAGCTAATGAAAAAGCTTCAGACAGAACTTGGAATGGGGATCATTATGATCACCCATGACCTTGGAGTTGTTGCAGAAACCTGTGATGACGTTTCTGTAATGTATTGTGGCCAAATCGTTGAGAGCGCCGATGTCAAAACTTTGTTTGCAAGTCCAAAGCATCCTTATACAAAAGGCCTTATCGAGTCGATCCCATCTTTCGATTCAACCCTAGGCAAGGTGAGGGACCGTCTTCCAACGATTGAAGGAATGGTTCCATCACTATTTGATTTACCAAACGGCTGTAACTTCCAAGATCGTTGTAAGTTTGCTGATGACAAATGTCGTGGCAGTCACGGCGATCCCCAATTACTTGAAGCCGCCCCTGGTCACAGTGTGCGTTGTTTTCATCCTTTGAATTCGTGAGGCTTTCGTGAGCGATTATCTTTTAGAAGTAAAAAATCTTTGCAAGCGCTTCCCAATTAAGGGTGGACTATTTGGTCGCACGGTTGGCGCAGTTAATGCTGTTAATGACGTCAGTTTTAAAATCCGTCGTGGTGAAACTTTAGGTCTAGTGGGAGAGTCTGGTTGTGGTAAAACGACACTTGGTCGCTCACTTCTTAGATTGATTGAGCCGACATCTGGCGAAATTCTTTTTAACGGTAAAGATATTATGAAGGCCGATGCCAATGAGCTTCGTGCCCTTCGTAGAAAGATTCAAATTATTTTTCAAGACCCATACGCCTCTCTTAATCCAAGAATGACTGTTGGTGGGATTCTTTCAGAACCTATGGACATTCATGGTCTGGCTCTTGGAGATCAGCGCCAAAAAAGATTGTATCAATTGCTCGACCAGGTTCAATTGCCAAAAGATACACTTAATAAATATCCACATGAGTTCTCTGGTGGTCAACGTCAGCGTGTTTGTATTGCTCGTGCCCTGGCCGTAGAGCCAGACTTTATCGTATGTGATGAACCAGTTTCAGCCCTCGATGTTTCTGTTCAGGCTCAGGTTGTAAATCTATTGATGGATTTGCAAAAAGATTTAGGTCTTACTTATCTTTTTATTGCTCACGATTTAAAAGTTGTTGAATATATCTCCAATCGTGTTGCAGTGATGTATCTTGGAAATATGGTTGAAGTGGCCGAAAGTCATGAGCTTTATGGCATGGCCAAGCACCCTTATACTAAAGCGTTGTTCTCGGCTATTCCAAACCCGAACCCAATGATCAAGAAAGAAAGAATCCTTCTTGAGGGCGACATTCCATCACCGATGAATCCGCCACAAGGTTGTCACTTTCACCCAAGATGCTGGAATGCTTCAGATAAGTGTCGTGGAGTTTACCCACCAGTGGTGGAGCAGACTAAAACACACCAGTATCGCTGCTATCACCCAATTAGCTAAATACTGCCGATTGTGATGATTTCTTAAAACTATAACGTCTTCTCCTCAAATTCCGATAAGAATATGAGGAGATTCGATGGTTTACGCCGACAATAACAATATGAACGAGTACGAGAATATCGTACTCAGCGCCCAAAATGTTTTTTGGGTCAAGCGTGATGGTTCACGCGTATTGGTTTGTCGTGCCGGTGATCTTTTAGCAAATGCGCGGCTGGAGAGATTTCCAAAGCTTGAATCAGAGCAAATCATCTCAGTAAAAAAGCTACAAGAAGTTTCAAATATTTTTTCTTCGTTAGAGAGCGCAACGCGCCCGCGCGAGAAAATGAAAATTGTAAAAACTATTAGAGAGAACTGGACGCTTTGGTTTAATTCACACGAGAGTCTTAGTGCGCTCGAGATCATCTTGCTTTCAGAGTATCTGATGCCTAAGCAGCTCAAAGAAAACTCAAGTGAATGGAGTGAAGCGAGTTTGCATCTTTTTCAAAGATCATGCTTTATTTCTACGCTCTTCACTCTTGGAACATGCGCTCTTGGTTACCACTCATGGAAGTTCCTACGTGATGCCTGGGCCATTAGTTTTTGCTTAAGCTCCCATTACTCAAAAGAGGGAATGAAAGCTTCAGATATGAAAGCGTTAGGCGATGGAGAAGTAGATCAAAACTTCGTAGAGAAAATGATCGAGTCAGTAGACTTGAAATTTGTTGGACTTAAGCAAGTGGCCGCCAGAATGTTTGAACGACAATCGGCAAGTGCAACTCCTTATGGATTAAAGACAGAAGAGTTAAGCGATATTGAGCGTCTATTTGCTCACCTAGAGTCAAAGGTATCTTACCTCACTGACTTTCAAGATTATGAATTAAAAAAAATCTGGCGTGATGATCAATTTAAAATTGTTCATAAGCTATATGATAATAATGGTAGCGATTTTGCCGTGGTCGAAGATGTCTACTTAGAATTTGGATTATAATAAAGATGAGCAATGAGCTTAAAAAAGACATTCATCTTTTAGTCGAAAGTCCAACCGCCGGACTAGAAGCGCTTGTCACCAAACTAGGGGACAAGGCACCTCTATTTATTGATTCGGACGAAAAGAAAGTTGATGGCCAGAATTGTCTCTTGCTCCAAGATAAAACTAAAATAACTTGGAATCCAGGTGTCGTTGGTCTCGTGCAGTCGGCACATATTAATCATCCTGCTCTAGAGTATCTGATTGAGCGTGCTATTACACAGAGCTTTTCGATTGATATGAACGAGTCTTATGAAGACTTTGATAAAGAAGTTTTTAACTATCGCTATATCGATCCATTTGAAGAAGGTGAGATTGGCGATGTTATCGCTCAAAAAATCCTAGACGCAGGATTTGATCCTCTAGCCTTTAGAAGCTTTCATACTGCGCTGATGGGCTACTTTGCTCACCATGTAAAACGAAAAGGCTTTCAGCTTCCTATTGAAATACAGCTTGGACTATTCCAAGGCTGTGTGGTCGTTCAAGTCATGGCCGGTTCTGAAGTTTTCACAGTTGAACAAATAGAGGAATCATTCAAAGAATCAGATGTTAATAATTTATACCAGTCACTACTAAGGCAATGTTTTGAAAGCTGTCATATACTAGATATTTCGAAGATCGAATCGAGTTCCAAGGTTATGTTTACAGGTATTTGGTGTCATGACCAATACGCCCTTCCTGGAGGCACACTCCTTTATCAAAATATCAAAAGACTAAGAACTGTCGTCAAGGACCTTAACGAACAAGGCGATTTAAAGCTTATCTTTGGGAAACACGAGAGTACATTTGAGGAATTGAGGCTATCTGGCGCCACTGCTAGAAGATATGGGCCTGATGAGTTTATTGAAACGGATCATCCTTATATAGTAAAGCAAGTTGTTGAGCACTGTTTTAAAAAAATTGATGCGAATGAAGCTTCTGTGCCGGCCGAACTAGAAGGTTTAGTTAACTTGCTAGGTGATTTTAAAGACAGAAGCCTACTTGCTAAGATGAATAGCGTGGATTGGAAGAATGCTCTACGCGCACTTCAAGACCCATCATCAAGAGAACTCCTCGATGCTAGCGTTGATCTCGTTTCTGGAGATATGGAAGATGATATCTTTGAAAGAGTCATCGAGTCGATGTCACGCTTAAGTGAAGAGGATATACATGTCTTGGGTGAAAATGAAAATAATGACGACGCAGAAACTGTTGTTAGCGGCGATGAGGACGATGATCTCTTTAAGCAGGTTGTGTCAGGTAGTAGTAAAGAAGATAAAAGTGAAACACGGATTTCAGGGGCGACAGAAAATATAAAAGAAGCTCTCACAACAGTGAAAGGTCATAAAGAAAAAGACTATAGCAAAGAGAAAACTATTATTCAGGGTTCGGGAGTTGATCCATTAAAAGATAAAGGTAAATTCAATAATAAGATTGGTAGCTGGGATGATAAAAAGAATGAGATCCTCTCTAAGGCAAAAGAAAGATTTGCAGAACTCAAAAATAATGGCTCCGAAAAATTAGATATTGAGTCTGAAATGATGGGTCTGATGCAATCTGAGCTGGGCATGGATGAAAACTCTGCCAGTCAGCTTATTGGTAGCATTATTGGTGAGAGTAAAGACGAAGTGATTGCACAAAGGGTTAAGGCGAGATCTGAGGCTGTTAAGGCGCAGATGTATGCTGACAAACTAGAGCAAGAGCTTAGTAAACGCGATCAACAAATTGAAAAAATGAAAGGCGTCTTACAGCGTAAAACTGAAGAGGCTGCAGCTCGTACCAATGAAGCGCAAAAAACGGTTAAGAAAAATGTTGCCAAGAGTATCGATGATGAGTTCGAAGATATAGATGAATCTAGTAACTCTGAACTTACAGTTGCAAGTCCTAGTGATGAAAGTGACGCCAGGATTGATCAGAGTGTAACAAAAATCAAGTTACTCGAAAGCAAGCTTGAGCACTACAAGCAAAAGAACGCTGAGCAACAAGAGCAGCTTGTAGAGCTGCAGAATCTTCGAAAAGAAAATACTGCTTTGCAAGGCCAGGTTCAAATCCAAGCCAGTCGAAATGAAGCCATGTCGAGTAAGCTTACAAAGCAAGCAGAAGGAATGGCCGATAAGGGAAGCAGCGAGCTCTCAAAGTTTAGGGAGCGCTTAGCTGCTATTGAGAGTGAAAAACAGCAGGCGAAAGATCAATTGACTCGCCTTGATTTTGCGAACAGAGAGTTACAGAAAAAACTTGAAACAAAAGAAAATGAAATATTAAGACTTCGCCAGGCTGAAAGTGAAGCAAGCGCGAGTGGCGGCGATGAAAAGTCTAAGGCTTTAGAGCGAGAAATTGACCAGGCAAAGATTAGAGAAAGAGCGGCGATGCACGAAACAAAAGCGCTAACGCTAAAAATTAGACAATTAGAGCAAAAGCTTAAATTTGCAACGGCTCAAATCGATAAGCAACCTTCAAGAACAAGCGCTGCTGCAAATAATTCGGGCGGTGGTGCTAATGAGAAGAGACTTGAAAAGCTAAACCAAAAACTTGCAGATGGCATGAAGGCACAAGCTGTCGAGATTGCAGAGCGAAAGAAGGAAGCCATGCGATTTAAGGCTGAGAATAATCAACTCACACATAAATTGAGTGAACTTGAACGCCAACTTGCCAAGTATTCTAAGGCTTCCTAATCGAATCCAATGATCATTCCAATTGATGGAATGATATCCTTTTTAACTTCACCTGGATTACTCAAAATTGCAAAGTGTTTGATTTCAAGGTTAAGTCCAATAGAGTCCTTAAACCAGTAAGTCGATCCTAGTGCTGTCAGAAGGTAGGTAATTGAACCTGGATCGACTTCGTTAATAAAAAGGTTGTCTCTATCGGCTTGAGAAAGCTCAAGCTTATCAAAGTGCACATTATTAAGTTTTGGATAAAGGTAAAACTCCCACTTAAGTTTTTTGTAACTCATAAGTGGTCCGCCAAATGCAGAATAAGATCTGACCACACCCATACCTAAAGAGCCACCAATCTCAATGGCATAGCTCAGTCCATCTCTATCATCACTGAATGAGTATTTAACGGCCGAGGATACTAGTGGAAAAAGTTGTTGTTCAACCGATCCACTAACACTGAAGCGATCCGAAATTCCACTCGAGATATTGGCATAGGGAAAAGGAGAAAAGCCAAAGTCCACAAAAGTCTCATCTAGTGAAATCGGGCGTGCCGTTTTAGACGAGTTCATTGGCGCAAAAGCGCAAGATGTCAGGATAGATAAGAGTGCAGAAACGATCAAACTTTTCATAAAATCTCCTTATCATAGACTAAAAGCCTTTTAGCGATAACTCAATTCTATGCGATAGAATTTCTAAGTTCCTCTATAATTCCTAAAAGAACCTGATCAATATCATGATATGCAGCAAGAACTCTTTCATAATCGTTTTGCTTGGCAAGATTGTCGAGATCTTGAAGCTTAGTTGCGACTTCTTGAGTGCAAAAACTTGAAGATGCGCCCTTTAGCGAATGAGAGGCAAAAGAGATTTGGCTAAAATTTCTATTTTCGACGGCTTCCTTGAGTTTGTTTCGATCAGTAACGAGATAGTCTATAAAAGAGCTAATGAGTTCATTTTTGCCCTCAATACTATCGCTGACCTCTTCGATAATAGACCAGTCTATATAGCTATTGCCTGAGAGTTTATCTCCAGGAGAGGTCACTATGACTTTGGCGTTTAATGACTTTGCTAGTTGATCAAGTTTTAATGGCTTAGACAGAAAATCATCCATCCCAGCGTTGAAGCATTTTTTAATATCATCTTCCATAGCACTGGCCGTCAGGGCTATGATTTTCAAGTTTTGAGCAGACGGCAGTCTTCTTATATAAGCAGTCGCTTGAAAACCGTCCATGATAGGCATTTGACAGTCCATTAAGACAATATCGAGAGGCTTTTCCTTGATTATCTCTATGGCATCCATGGCGCTAGCAGCCTCAAAAGTTTCATGTCCTAGTTTGATTAAAAATTCTCTGGCAATGATTCGATTAATTTCAATATCATCGACAATCAAAACACGTAGTGTCTTCGTTGTTCTTTCAACCTCGATTGAAGCTTGATTTTGTGGGGCACTACAAGGGGGAAGTTCTAAGATAAACGAGAATGTACTGCCTTTGCCGAGTTCACTCGTTACAGCGACATTTCCACCCATCAGTTCAACTAAACCCTTACATATGGATAGACCGAGTCCTGAGCCACCAAAATTTCTGGTGGTAGATGCATCAACCTGAGAAAAAACCTTAAATAGCTTTTCAAGTCCTTCTGCTGGAATACCAATGCCGGTATCGATAATTGATATCTTGATGTGATTAGTCTTATCAATCACTTCCGCTTTTACTGTAACGCTGCCTTGCTTTGTAAACTTAGCGGCATTGTTAATTAGGTTGGTAACGACTTGGTTGATACGGAGTGAGTCGCCGTATAGCCATGTTGAAATTGATGGATCAATCTCGGGTTTGATCTCAACACCTTTAGCCTGCAGCTGACCGCTAAAAAGCGAGATGGCGTTATCAATGATTTGATGAAGCGAAAAAGGATGGGGATCAAGGCTGACCTTTCCGGCCTCAAGCTTAGAAAAGTCGAGAATATCATTTATGATTTCTAAAAGGACATCGCCCGAGCGCAAAATGAGCTTAATTTTTTCTTGAGCCTTTCTGGTCAAAGGCTCGTCAAGCAGGAGGTTACTCATACCGAGGATGCCATTCATTGGAGTTCTAATCTCGTGTGAAATATTTGCCAGAAAGTCGCTCTTAACTTGATTTGCTTCCTCGGCAGCTTCCTTTGAAATTTTAGAAACTTGATAAAGAATAATAATAAACATCATTCCAATGGAAGCGATGCCGCCCCAAAAAAGAGTCATTTCGGCAGGAGAGAAAAAGCTAGAGCGCTCGTCTTTAAATGATGCACGAGCGACAAACTCTAAGCCACTAAGCTTAAAATAGCCTTGGGTCGGAGTGTGAAAATGTTTTTCTGCTCCGATAGAAAAGCTCATATCGTCGGCTGGAAAGATCTCGACTCTAATCGCTGAGCGCTCTATGCGGCGAACCATCTTCGAGAACACTTTTTTAAAATCGAAAACGGAAACAATATAACCTTGGTAGTAGCCATCACGCTTAATAGCTGTGAATGAAATAAATCCCTCTGTACCTTGCAGTAGCCGAATGACGGGTGTTAGTGCCGTTTTTTTAGATTTACGAGCAAGTAGCTGTGCTTTAGCTCTGGGCCCGGTTTGATTGAGCTGGCGACTAAGAAGCTGTTCATTTCCTTTCAGAGGAATGACCCATTTGAGGTAATTATCTTCGGTGAGCTCTTGTATTGAAATAAGATCACCAAAGTCGTGTATATATCGGTCTGCATCGGCGTAGATATGATCGCGGTGATTGTATGCATTATTGCCGATTCGATGCGCAAGTCTATCTATAGCATCAATCCTAAGGTTGAGTTGGGTTTCAACTCGACCGAGCATTCGCTTTAAATATTCAGAGTGTAATTGCTCCAGATTTTTTTGCTCATTGAGCATGAAGGTGTTGGAAATTAAAACAAAGAGAATAAAAAAACCAAGGCTTATGATTGCGGCGGGAGCTAGTCTCGCCTCATTGCTTAAGACATCCTTTCTTCTGGCGATAATCTGACCGATCCCAAGAACAAGAAAGCAGCCCATCGAGTTGATGGCCATTTGTGTATAGTTTTGCCAGCTATAGAGTGGGGTTAATTCAGAGATATAAGCGAACAGGGCAATCAAAGCTAATGCCACAAAAGCTATATTAAAAAACCAAGAAATAAGTATTGGTAAATTGGAATGTGAGTTTCTCAAACGGTAGGCAGTATTGGATAAAGCAAAAAAGATAAAGCTTAGCCCTGTATTGACGGCCATTCTGCCTGGGTGCGAGGTCTTGTCGAGTAGGTGAGACTTAATAAAGAGTTGATCGATCTGGAGGTTCAAGTGAAAAAAGTATTGGCTAATAGTTAAGCCAGCAAAGATCAAAATGATGAGGTTGATAGCGTGACTTGCGCTCTTAGACTTAAGCTGCTCAGAAAAGACTGAGAGCGAACATAAAGCAAACAGCATGGCAGTGTTAAACTGCATTGGCGCCTTGCCCGGAAGTAGCTGTAGAACTGGATCAATTCTAAGAAACCATGCAGCACACACAACGACAGCTGCTAGTAGCACTAAGACTGCGTGGATATTTCTGATTATAAATTGGAGGCCCAATTGAATCCTAATGTTTTGATTTCTAGATATCTCTTCGGAACTTATACTAAGAAGCTGTGAATTAAACAAAAAAAAAGCTCATATCGAAATATGAGCTTTTTAAAGATGGTGCCCAGGAGAGGACTTGAACCTCCACGATTGCTCGCCAGATCCTAAGTCTGGTGCGTCTACCAATTTCGCCACCTGGGCATCTGAGGGGTATATTTTTAACGCTTCAAATGAGGGTTGGCAAGATTTGTGCTCGCCGGAAGTCGATTTTGTTGCATTTTTTTTGATTCAAAACGCTTTAAAACGTGGTGCATCTGAAAGCTTTTTGTGTAGTCCTTGGGCTCTTTGCCGCTTTTGTCTTTAAGCTTCACATCTGCCCCATGTAGAGCTAGCTCTAGGACGGCCGAGTAGCAGTTGGTCTGAGTGGCGTAAAAGAGTGAACTCTGGCCATTTTCAAGCGCTTGATTGGGATTAAAACCAAACTCAATTAATGTGGGTATTACGGCTGCTTTGCAGTTGTGCGCTGCAAAGTGGAGTGCATCAAGATTATGCCCTTGGCCGTAAAGCTCCTGCTGGAGAATCGTCTCAAGCATCTTTGGATTATTAGATAAGATGGCAAGCTTAAGTGAGTTATACTTTTCCTTAAACTTCTTGGGATCAAGTGGTGAGGCGGAAGCAATCTCGTCTCCCGTGAGACTCGCACCCATAGACTTTAGTGTGATGAACGAGTCAAGATCGCCATTTCTAACAGCAACCAAAATCGGTGTGTATCCAAGTTCATTCTTAGCATTAATATCGTGAATCTTTGTGTCGATGCGCCTGAGCTTCAACTGGTCAATCTCATCGACTGCCTGGAAGTAGGGTGTGGGACCATGATTATAAGCAAAATTGGCAGCCTTTTGTTTGAAGGCAATGGCCGGAAAAATAGATGCCGCAATTAAAAGTGTGGCAAGTGCACCATCTTTTTTCCAAGACCAATAACTTAGATGCTCATTAAGAAAAATATGATGACATCTGTACATTAAGAAAGTGAGGACCGCGCCGCCATAGAGGATAATTAAAAATTGGTTGTTAATGAAGTGAAGGCCAAGGACCTCAACAGAACTCTTGATGAGAATGAATCCACCGACAAGAAGCGAGCTACCTAGAATGTAGTTTATTCCGATCTTTTTGAAAAACATAAGAAATGATTCAAATCGACCCGGAACGGATTCAATCCTAGGGTTTTCAATATCACCCAAGACTTGGATGGCATTAAAAATACTTATACCAATGAAGTATGTGATCATTAAAAGTGGCCAACTGTGATTAAAAAGAGGGTCTCTAGGCAGTGCTGAGTAATACACGGTTAGAGTCACGGCGCCAGGGATAAAATAGAGAACTCGACCAAGCACAATGATCAAAATAAGTTGATCTCTTGGAATAGGCATGGCCGTGTAATACTTAAGGCTGAAGTCTTTTTTATAAGCAGAGCTCGTTACCATTCCCGCAACGAGCGAATACCAAATAATTTGAACAGAATCGACTTTTGATGCATCAATTGAAAGGGCGTAGCAAATGGCCAAAAGGATGACTAAAGTAAACCACATGACTTTGGCGTGAATTTTATATTCACTAGTGAGATGATGGAGAATCAGCTTCAAGCAACATCTCCTAGCTTAAATATATTATGAACCTCACTTGATTCGTGATAGCTGGCTTTGCCGTGATCTAAAAATAAGACTCGATCGACTCGACCGACTAGATCTTCAGCAATATTGGTGGCTAAGATAAGCGATTGAGTGCGCTTGCGATGAAGTTTTTCTAGAATAGTAAAAAACTTAAGCCTAGATTCTGGGTCGAGAACAGCAGTGATCTCATCAATAATCATAAGCTTTGCATTAGTACACAAACCGCTAACTATTTGTGCCTTCTTTTGTTGACCAGTTGAAAGGCTTCCAATTTTTGATTTGGGAGACATTTCAAAGTAATCAAGTAGCTCTTGCTCTTTATCGTGATCGTAGTTGCGATAAAAGAACGACATATAATCTAAGTACTCTTGAATCGACATAGAGCGTGGCAGTTTTATATCTTGAGACAGAAAAACTAAATCTTCGGCAACAGATTGAGGTAAAAACTGCGGATCATGCCCTTGAAAAATAATTTGACCAGAAGTTACGGGTCTAAGACCCATAACAAGATCTAGAAAAGTTGTTTTACCGGCGCCATTTTTACCAAGTAAGCCCAGAAACTCGCCCGGCCAGACCGTGAGATTGAGATTTTCGAGAATCAATCGATCTTTAGGAATCTGGTAATTCATATTACGAATTTCAAGCATTTAGCCTCCGTAATCTCTTATCGACCCGTTGTGAGAGAACGTTAGCTGATATATGAACGAGTTCTTGAAGTTGGGGAACGACAAGATGAGATTTTAAACCAGAGGGTGTAATGCGCTTATTTTACATACTATTGCTTGTTTCCGTGGCCCATGCGGCCGATCCATTTATGTTGGAGTCACTTAAACTAGACAAGTCCGTCCGCTTTACTCATGTAATTCAAGAGCTTGAGCATATTGCGAACAATAAAAAGCATATCGTTTCACTCGGTGAATCGCATCTTCACCCTTACAGCGCCAGAAAAGTTCAAGAAATATTGATCGATAGCTACTTAGAAAAGGCGAGCGACTTTAAGTTCTGTTCTGAGAATATTAAGGATTTTCTCGAACATAGTGCGGGCGTAAAACTGCAAGCCAATGCAACACAAACATTGGTGACTCAAAATAACTCACCTTCGCAAACTGACTTTAGAAACTGTAAAGATGATAGTGAAGCCTACTTCACATACTCAGGCTTTTTTCACCAACTACCGTTTGCTAAGCCATTCCCTCTAGAATTTCGCCCATCTCCAGTCATCACAAATCCTAACGAGAATATTAGGGCTCAAGTTAAAAGTCCCAATGGAATATTTGTTATACAAATGGAACTTGAGTTTGTTGAAATGGTTACACAGGCGAGAATTTTAGCCCGTCCGCCATTAAAAACCAGTGATTTCAAAAAACTCGTGAATACTCTTAGTGAAAAAGTAATGGCCATTAAGAATAAACAGGAAATTATTTTTGAAGCAGATCATCCTGCCCGAACCAAAACAGCACTTGCCTTTGGTAAGGACGGACTCTTTTCTTTAACAGATGATGCTTACCTTGTTGTTACAGATTTAGCGTATAGAAAAGAGTTAAGACCTTTGCCGTTAGTGGCAGCACTAAGCCAACTTGAGGATGATGCTCTCTCTAAGCTCTTGATCAAGCTTAACCGTGATCCAGTCTATGTGACAGCAGGAATACAAGAACCAAATGAACATGGAGAATTGTTCCAAAGTGGTTACGGCACAGTTCCTTGGATGTTTGCCGCCAATTCGACATTTATGGAAATTCGAGTCGCCCCAGGTGAAAATTTTATTATTAGTGCTGACCCAACTGCTACACAAGCAAGCTGTATTGCTTACAAAAAGCTTGGCCCAAGTCGAGTCGATTGCAATGAATACTTACGAGATCTTCCTTAGTCGTATTTCTTTTTTAAATATCGACCAAAGCGTTTCATCACAAAAGAGTGCAGAGGCGCTTGTGTAAAGCGGTATATCCACCAAGGAAGTGTAGGCACAAACTCGTGGATAGCACTAATCGTCCATTTTCTATTATTGATCTGTCTAAATTCAAGCCAACCGTGATCATGTCTTTTGCATAGAACTCCTCCAGTGATAAAGAAGAGATGTCTAGTGGAGTTAGATCGCTGCTCTATGTGAGTCAGTTCTAAAAGTGTAAACCCTAAGCACTTAAAATAAGCCTTTTGATTATGAATGATCACTTTTATGAAAAACTTAAAAAACTTAGGAAGCCAAAGCATATACTCATTGGCCAGATCTCGTGCTTCAAGACTTGGTAAACTCGGAAGCCTCTGAATTGAGCGTACATTGTTTTCCTTTACTTCAGTCACTCGATTTTTTTTGAGTCTTTCTAGCTTTACGTCTCTCAAGGCTTCAGTGAGTAGAGTCTCAAAACTTTGCTGCTCGAAAGTGCCTAACTCTTTCATGGAGTCTAAATTGGGAATAATTGGATACTTTAAGCTATCAATAAGTGGAGAAGCCAGTTCGATAGGCGTACCAGAGACTAAGGAGACCCATAGCTTTGAAAAACTTGTCGATTTGATCGGTATCGAAATATAAAATCGTCTAAGATTTAGAAACTTTCCACAACGTCTTAGCATCTGGGCATAATTGATTATATCTGCACAGCCAAGATCAATACTTCTATTATACCAGGTAGGATTATTAATGACCTTGACGAGGGAAGCGATAACTCGACTAAGAGCAACTGCCTGACTTGGTGTTTGCGTCCATGCTGGCAAAATCATCATGGGAAGTCGCTTGAGCAGAAGCTCCATGATTCTAAATGATGAGCCCTTTGGTCCCACCACCATGCCCGCTCTTAAGGTTGTCAGGGCCGAGTTTCTTGAAGCTAAGATTTCTTCGACCTCAAAGCGACTTCTTAAATGTTCAGAGAGCTGATCAACTCGAGGAATGATACCCGAGAGATATACAATTTGTTTTATGTTATGGGTTTCACATGCAATAGAGAAATTATCAGCGATGATTAAATCGTTATCCTCAAATGTCCCTTGCGTCAGTCTTGAGTTTGGTTGCATCGAATGGACTAGGTAGACGGCAAAATCGCAACCAACTAATGCTTCAGTGGTACTTGTGACTGAAAAAAGATCAACACATCGCCATTCTAGACCCGGATCATCACTTTGAATTGGGGATCGAGACAAAGCAATGACATCAAAGGAGGGGAGTAATTGTTGAATTAACCAGCGGCCAACAAAGCCGCTAGCGCCGGCAATCGCAATTTTAGGTTTATGCATGGGTCATTCTTTCATGCTTTTAAGTTAATTCAAGCTAGATAAATATTTGATTTTTGCTAAAAATGCTCTTTTTTGACAAAGATGACAAATAATTTTCATTGTATAGATACAGATTGAGGTATGCTTTTTGCTCGCCCCAAGAGTGGGGTTTAGTTGACCAGGGAGGTCGTGCATGATGCATAAAAACAACCGCGTAGATTTTGTAGGCTTTACGCCAGATGCAGAACAAAAATGGTTAGTCGAAGCTGAAATTACAAAACTCTTAGATCGCGCTCCAGGCCAGTCGTCACTTTCGGCCGTGATCTGCAGTGAAGCCGAAGGTTTCTCAGCAAAAATTCAAATCAGTTCATTTAGCAATAACTTCGAAGCGTACTCAACTTCAATTGATCTTTACGGTGTCATGAACAAAATTGACACTGAGCTTGGTAATCAGTTTGCCGCTTGGAAGCGTGAACGGTTTAGACCTCAAGTTAGCTAGCTTCTTGATCGGGGTAGAGTTCAGCGTACGTTCTAGTAACTGTTATGCTGACTCTTCTCCAAATATGCGAGCGCTTAATTTCCTTCGTATGAAGTAAGCCCATCGCGCCTAAGATTTCAGCTACGGCGTGAACAGTCTCTTGGTGGAAATTCGCAACCCTCACATACTTTCTTTCAACAACGAGCCCCTTCATCAGGGACTTATCCTGTGTCGCGACACCTGTTGGGCAGGTATTCTTGTTGCACTCCAAGGCTTGAATACAACCTAGTGCCAGCATCATCCCGCGTGCACTATAACAAGCGTCGGCCCCGAGTGAGATGGCGCGAACAATATCAAATCCGGTTAGGATTTTTCCAGCAGCAATCAGAACGATTGTATCCTTGAGCTTGTATTTTCTTAAGTAGTCAGAAGATCTTATTAGGCCGTCGCGAAGTGCTGTGCCGATAGAGTTTGAAAACTCGATTGGCGCGGCACCTGTTCCGCCCTCTCCTCCATCAATCGTGATAAAGTCGGGATGAATGCCAGACTCAACCATTTCCTTGCACAGATTTTCAAACTCCTCTGGAATACCGAAGCAAAGCTTAATTCCTACTGGTTTGCCTCCACTTAGTTCCTTGAGTTTAACTATAAAGTTCAACATCTCTTTGGCATTATTAAATGAAGAGTGTCTCGGGGGAGAATCAACTTCTGTAAATGGCTGAACTCCTCTGGCATGAGCAATCTCTTTGGTATTTTTCTTTGCAGGTAATATCCCTCCGTGACCCGGTTTCGCACCTTGGGAGAGTTTGAGTTCAATCATTTTGACCGAATCAAGCTGAGATCTTTGCTTGAACTGTTCGGGATCAAAGGTACCGTCGCTGGCACGGCAACCAAAATAGCCCGTTCCAATTTGCCAGATGAGGTCGCCACCGTGCTTTAGATGGTAAGCGCTGATACTACCTTCACCCGTATTATGAGCGAAGCCGCCAACTTTTGCGCCCCAGTTTAACGACTCAACAGCATTGGCAGAAAGCGCACCAAAGCTCATGGCCGAAATATTATAAATTGATAATGAATAAGGCTTAGTGCAATTGCCTTCACCAACCATGACTCTTAGTTGATCTGGTTTTATCTCATTTGCATTAAGTGGATGCATAGAATGATTCACCCATTCATATCCAGGCGCATAAACATCGAGTTGAGTTCCAAAAGGGGTAGTCGATAACGCTTTTTTAGCTCTTTGATAAACAACCGAACGATTAATACGATTGATAGGCGTGCCGTCGGTGTCGCTTTCAACAAAATATTGATAAATTTTTGGTCTTAAGACCTCCATTACGTATCTTAAACGCCCCAAAACAGGGTAGTTTCGCATAATAGTGTGATCTTTTTGCAGCATTTCGTAGATGCCCATGATAAACAGTGGCAACGTTACGAGAAGGGATAAAGCTTCCCAAGGCCAATAAAAGGCCCAAGTCCCTTGAATTGCTAAGACAATTACAGACACGACAATGAATTTTGTTCTCATGTAAATCTTATCGGCAAGTTAGCAAGCATATTTTACATGTTTGGTGGAAGTTAAAAATCTCGACAGGTATAACGACCAAAACCAAACGACAGTATTATGCCGTTGTTTAACAAATTGAAGGGTTCCAATGACATTCCAAGACCTAGGTCTAGAGGCCGATCTATTAAGTGCGCTAACTGAGCGTGGCTACGTAGAACCAACAGACATCCAAGCTAAAGCTATTCCATTACTCATTAGTAAAGATACTGACTTCGTCGGTCAGGCACAAACCGGTACAGGTAAAACTGCAGCGTTTGCACTTCCAATGCTTCATAAAATTCAAGCAGGTTCAAAAGGTATTCAAGCTCTAGTTCTTGCTCCAACTAGAGAGCTGGCGAATCAGATTGAGAATGAAATTTCTAAATTTGCAGTTAACAAAAGAGTGAACACTTTCTGCGTATACGGTGGAACACCTATTGGTAAGCAGATTGGTGATTTTAAAAGAACAAGACCACAAATTCTTATCGGAACACCTGGTCGCGTACTCGATCTTATTCGTCGTGGTGTTCTAGATTTCTCTGAATGTAAGTTAGCAGCTCTTGATGAGGCTGATGAAATGCTCGATATGGGCTTTCTTGATGACGTGAGATCAATTCTTGACTGCATGAAGACTGATTATAAAACGTGGATGTTCTCAGCAACTATGCCAAGAGAAATCAGAAGACTTGTTGATGATTATTTAACAAACCCTGAAGAAATTGCGATTCAAAAGAAAACTTTATCAAATGAAGATATCGAGCAACAGTATTACCTCGTTCGTCCAGGTGATATGCCTGAAGCGATTGCACGCTTGTTTGAAACAATGAGCTCTTACTACGCCATCATTTTTTGCCGTACAAAGCTCGATACTAAAAACTTATCAGACGCTCTTAATTCAAGAGGTTTTACGGCCGATTGTCTTAATGGCGATATGTCTCAAGATCGACGTGATAGCACGATGGCACGCTTTAAAAGAAAAGATGTCGATCTTCTGGTTTGTACCGATGTTGCCGCTCGCGGTATTGACGTTGATGACCTGACTCACGTGATTAACTTTGGCCTACCACTTGATAACGAGTCTTATGTTCACCGTATTGGTAGAACTGGTCGTGCTGGTCAAAAAGGGATTGCAATTTCACTTGTGGCTCCACAAGACGAAAGAAAACTTCGCTTTATTGAGCGCATGACAAAAGCTCGCGTTGAGAAAAAGCAACTTCCAACAGCGCAAGAAACTCGCGACGCTCTTATTAAGAGACTAAGCGACCGCGTGATTGATTCTTCAAGAGAAGCTGATCTTCGTGATCCAGGTCTTGGTGCTTTCGCTGCCTCACTTGAAACACTTCAAAAAGATGATTTGATCCGTGCTCTTTATAAGCTCAATGCAGCTGATAAACTAGAACACCTTAAGCGTCGTGAGCGTCTTGATGCTCCTGAGCGTGGTGGTGCTAGAGGTGCTCGTGTCGATACTTCACCAAATGGTCGTGGCCGAAATGACCGTGGACCAAGAGATAATTCTCGTGGGGCGCGTGATGATCGTATGGAAAAAGATGGCAGAAATACACGTCCAGGCTTTAGCCGTTTAGTCGTAAACGTTGGTAGAAACTCAAGCCAGATGCCATTTCGCCAGTTCTTGAGTGGCTTTGCTCGTGAACTTGATGTGCAAGAGCGCTTCATTCAAAATATGGATATGGGTCAAGATGTAACGACTTTTGATGTGCCAGACCGCTTTGTTGATCGTCTAGTCGCAACGAAGGGAATTGTTTTTGGTGATCAAACTCTTCGCTTAGATAAAACAGCTCCTGTTGGCAATGAAAGCAGCAGATCAGCTCCATCTAAGCCTAGATCATCTCGTCCACGTGCACGTAAATTTGCTGAAAGACGAGCAAACGCTTAAAAATTATGTCCTCTAGAGTTGTCATTGTTGGTGCAGGTGCTGCGGGCTTAATGGCCGCAGCTTGCCTCACAAAAGCCGGGATTGATGTCACATTAATTGAAAGCAATCCCGCGGTTGGCAAAAAAATTCTTATCTCAGGTGGTGGGCGCTGTAATTTTACGAATAGCCAGGCATCACCCCAAGAATTCGTTTCTAAAAATCTACACTTTTCAAAATCATCGCTGGCCCGCTATGGCGCCGGTGATTTTATCGATTTAGTTAAAAAGAATAATATTCCCTTTCACGAAAAAAAATTGGGGCAGCTCTTTTGCGATAAATCAGCAAAAGATATCGTCGGCCTTTTAATGAATGAGTGCAATCGTGCAAAACTTGATCTGCGCTTGAGCACAAAGGTTACCGGCATTAGTCCTGATTTAGTCGTACAAACTGACAAGGGAGAGATCCAGGCTTCTCACGTTATTATTTCTAGTGGCGGACTTTCTATTCCAACGATTGGTGCCAGCGATATCTGTTTTAAAATTGCTAAGAATTTCGACATGAAGCTGGTTGAAACTCGTCCGGCCTTGGTTCCATTTACATTGGACGAAAGTGTCCTCGAGTTTACTCGAGAACTTTCAGGTGTCTCAGTAGCGAGTGTTGTTTCGACTAATAATATCAAGTTTAATGAGAACATTCTTTTTACCCATAAAGGCTTATCAGGTCCTGCCATCTTACAAATTTCGCTACATTGGAACCCTGGTGAAGAAATTGAAATTGATTTCCTACCGGAATTAAATATCGAAATGATGAAGCGAGAAGTCTCTCGTCGTGGCTCCAAAAAAGTTGAAAACTGGCTATGCCAATATCTTCCTGAACGCTTTGTGATGATGTGGTGGGGAGTTCACGAATTAAGCGAGCGAAAGGGCGCGGAGTGGAGTAAGCGCGACTGGGAAAAATTTGAATCAGTCTTTAAACGCTGGCGCATTATTCCTAATGGGACAGAAGGCTACAGGAAAGCTGAGGTGACTCGTGGCGGAGTGCATCCAGATGAACTGTCTTCGAAAACGATAGAGAGTAAAAAAGCTCCCAATGTCTATTTTGTTGGTGAGGTCGTCGATGTTACTGGCTGGCTTGGTGGCTACAACTTCCAGTGGGCCTGGTCTTCGGCGGTTGCTGCCTGCGATGACATTATAGCCAAGCTCAGTTAATCTTATTTCATGATTAAGCATATTGTATTTTCTGGCGGCGGCTCAGG
The DNA here is from genome assembly GCA_002716825.1 of Halobacteriovorax sp. Lineage (GTDB taxonomy): Bacteria > Bdellovibrionota > Bacteriovoracia > Bacteriovoracales > Bacteriovoracaceae > UBA4207. Next base: position 27,196 of record PBCC01000026.1, read on the forward strand.
TGGACACGTGGTACCAGCGTTGACGTTAATTAAAGAAATATCCAAACATGGAATTTCCGTCTCCTATATTGGCTCAAGTCATGGAATTGAACGAAAGCTAGTGGGAGAACATCACTTACCCTATTACCCGATTGCAACGGGAAAGCTTCGTCGCTACTTCTCTGTGCAAAACTTTATTGATCCCTTCAAAATTGTCTGGGGATTCTTACAGGCACTTTGTCTATTAATTCCACTGAAGCGTAAAAGCACATTGATTTTTTCAACTGGTGGATTTGTTTCTGTGCCAGTCGTCGCTGCGGCGAGGGTTTTAGGGTTTAAAGTATTTATCCACGAGCAAACTTCAAGGGTTGGGCTGGCCAACAGGATTGCAGGAAAACTCGCTCATAAAATCTTCATTAGTTTTGAAAGTTCTAAGCAGTTCTTTGCGACCACTAAAGTTGTCCTGTCCGGTTATCCCGTTAGAAGTGAATGCTTTAACTCTAAACTAACTCATTCTTTTGTTTCGGGCATTGATCTTGGAAAGATTGATAAACCTGTCATGTTTATTACTGGTGGCGGCAATGGCTCACTTCTTCTTAATCAAGCAGTCAAAGATGAGCTAAGCGAACTATCACAGAAATACTTTATTATTCATCAAGTAGGGTCGAGCTTTATTGAAGAATATAAAAAATTTGAAAGTGAAACTTACAAGCCCATGGCATTTATTGGCGAAGGTATGATCGACTTGTTTAAAAAGGCCGATCTCGTAGTGTCGCGCGCTGGTGCAGGTACCGTTTGTGAGTTGATCGCCCTTGGAAAAACCTCGGTCTTTATTCCGCTCAAAATCGCGCAGTTTAATGAGCAATGGCATAATGCGATGGAGGCCAAAGATAAACTTGGCTCAATAGTCATTAGCGAGGATGATTTTAAATCAACGAAACTAAGCTCCCTGCAGATCACTCAGCCCAATATTGCTAATATCAAAACGAATGCAACCAAAACGATAGTCGAGGCGATTAAAAATGTCTGAGTTTACAAAGTGGAAAGACTACCTTCGAGGATTCGCGAAAGAACGTGACTGGGAACAATTTCATAACCCTAAAAACCTCTCGATGGCCCTATCAGTTGAAGCGGGTGAATTAGTAGAGTTGTTTCAGTGGCTCAGTCTTGAACAAGCTGCTAAGCCTGATGAACAACTTAAAGAGCGCGCCGGCGAAGAATTATCCGATGTCATACTCTATTCAATTCGCATGGCCGATAAACTCGGCATTGACCTGGATGCAGCTATCGCTAGAAAAACCAAGATGAATGAGCAGAAGTATCCGATTGAGAAAGCGAAGGGATTGGCGAAAAAATATACTGATTTATAAAAAAGCCCCTCTTTCGAGGGGCTATAAATAGTCACATTCATTTAAGCCAATCGAAACTATCGTTTCGCTTGGCTCAAAGGATAACTATGCATTAAAGCCTATGGCTTCAACGCAAGTTATTTACGTCTTACAGATCTTAAATTTGATTGAAGAACTTTCTTACGAATACGAATGTTAAGTGGAGTAACTTCAACCCACTCATCATTATCGATCCAATCAAGAGCCCATTCTAGTGTTCTATTAGGAATCGTTGGGAAGACCATGTTTTCGTCTTTACCGGCCGTACGAACGTTGGTTAATTGTTTTTCACGACAACAGTTTACAACGAGATCGTTTGAGCGAGTGTGCTCACCAATCACCATGCCTTCATAGACTTGCTCGCCTGGAGAGATGAACTGCTTACCGGAACCGAGTAGATTGAAGAGTGCGTAGGCAGTTGCTTTACCGGCCTGGTCAGAAATGATGGCACCGTTGTTACGGGCAAGCATATCACCTGCATATGGTTGATAGCCCATAAACTCTGAACTCATAAGACCTTCACCGCGTGTATCAGTTAAGAAAACGCCACGGTAACCAATCAGACCTCGTGAAGGAACTGTGAACACCATACGTGTACGTGTTTCCCCAAGTGGAGTCATGGCTTCCATACGACCCTTTCTAATCGCTAGCTTTTCAGTAATAGCGCCAGTCGCGTCGTTTGGAATGTCGAGAACAACTCTTTCATATGGCTCAAGTTTTTCGCCATTTTCGTCTTCTTTAAATAGAACTTCTGGTCTTGAAACCATTAGTTCGAAACCTTTACGACGTAGCTCTTCGAAAACGATGGCAAGCTGAAGTTCACCACGCCCTTTAAGCTTATAAACTTTTGGGTCATCTGTTGGGCCATACTTTAGTGCAACGTTGGTGCGACAAGCATCGACAAGGAATTCTTCAAGTTTACGACTTGTAAGATACTCACCGTCTTTGCCTGATAATGGAGAAGTGCTTACTGAAACGTTAACTGCAACTGTTGGTGGTTCAACTGTCAGACGAGGAAGAGCGTCAAGCGCTGTTGGAGAAACAATAGTGTCTCCAATTTTTGGTTCATCAAGGCCGGCTACAATGACGATCTCGCCAGCAGAGGCTTCGTCGACATCGACAAACCCGAGCTTATCAAACATTTGAATGGCAGAAACTTTAAAGTTCTTTTTCTTCTCTTCGCCCATTTGAGTAAACTGCTGATTCTTCTTAATTGTTCCTCTTTGGATACGACCAATGAAAAGTGAACCAAGGTAAGCTGAATACGAAAGGTTAGTGACCAAAAGCTGAAGGTCTGGGCCGGCGGAAATTTTTGGCTCAGGGTAGAAATCAGAAATCATGAAATCGAGTAGATCAACAAGGTTATCTTTTTGAACACCCTGTTCATTACTGGCCCACCCATTTTTACCTGAAGCGTAGAAGAATGGAATATCGATATCAAAATCAGGTAGCTCTAGGATGTCAGCAAGCTCAAGGAAGAGATCTTCAATTTCATTCTTAACTTCATCAATACGTTCGTCTGGACGGTCAACTTTATTGATGATGACAGCAATCTTAATGCCTTTTTGCATCGCCTTGGTTAGTACGAAACGCGTTTGTGGTAGTGGGCCTTCGGCCGCATCAACCAAGAGAAGAACACCATCAACCATCATGAGTGATCTTTCAACTTCTCCACCAAAGTCGGCGTGACCAGGAGTATCGAGAAGATTAATTTTTACATCATTCCATTTGAAGGCACAGTTTTTGGCCGTGATTGTAATACCGCGCTCTCTTTCAATATCGCCAGAGTCCATGACTCGTTCAGCAACTTGTTCGCGCTCACCAAAAGTTCCCGATTGCTTTAAAAGCTCGTCAACCATTGTCGTTTTGCCATGGTCAACGTGGGCGACGACGGCGATATTTTTTAATTTTTCGTAAGATTGGATCATGCAGGTATTCCTAGGCTGGTCCTGGGCGGATGAATGGTGTAAAAAAGTTTTTCGGATCATACGTTTATTATGCCGCTTTTACCATGAGGATTTAGTGATTCAAGTTCAGGGAATTTCCAAGGAGTATGGCGATCGTACGCTCTTTAAAGACGCAACTTTCTCTATCAATCCCAGAGAGAGAATCTGTTTAGTGGGTAGAAACGGCTCTGGTAAGTCGACACTCTTTAAAATGATCCTTGGTGAGGAGACTCCAGACAGCGGAACTATCTCAATTCCAAAGGGTTACAGCATTGGATCGCTTAAACAGCATCTCGAATTCACTAAGCCGACCGTTATGCAGGAGTGCCTACAGGTCCTGCCTGTGGAGCAACAATTTGATAACTATCGCGTAGAAAAGATTCTTTTTGGACTAGGTTTTAAAGATAAAGACATGGAGCGTCACCCGTCGGAGTTCTCTGGTGGTTATCAAATTCGTATTAACCTGGGAAAGGTGCTTCTCCAGAATCCTCAATTATTATTATTGGATGAGCCGACCAACTATCTCGATATCGTGAGCATGAGATGGCTTAAAGGTTTTTTAAGTTCTTTTCCAGGCGAAGTGATGCTGATTTCTCACGACCGAGACTTCTTAGATGCCGTGGCCACTCATACGATGGGTATTTCTCGTCAGAGACTAAGAAAAGTTGTGGGTAAGTGCCAAGATTACTACGAGATCGTAGCGGCAGATGAAGAAATCTATGAACAAACTCGTGTGAATCAAGAAAAGAAAATGCAACATATGACCGAGTTCGTGGATAAGTTTAGAGCGAAAGCTTCCAAAGCTTCACAAGCGCAAAGCCGTTTGAAGGCTCTTGAAAAAATGGATGTGATGGAAAAACTATCAAGTGAGCAAGACATCAATCTGCGTTTTCACTTCACTGAAATGCCAGGCAAAGTGATCATGTCTGGGGAGAATCTGTCTTTTGGTTATAAGCCTGAGCAACTACTTTTTGAAAATCTAGACTTCACTTTATCAAAAGGTGATCGACTCGGAATTATTGGAAAAAATGGTAAGGGAAAGTCGACGCTCATGAACCTCATGGCCGGTGAACTAACCCCTGTGAGTGGTGAGATTAAGAAACATAATGCCACTGTCATCGGACATTTTGGGCAAACTAATATTGAACGTCTAAGTCCTAAGATGACACCTGAGAGTGAAGTTCAAGCGGCAAACCCAGATCTTTCGATCACTCACGTGCGCGGTATCTGTGGTGCCATGATGTTTGAGGGGGACGCTGCTAAAAAAAGTATTAGTGTCCTCTCGGGCGGTGAGAAGTCTAGAGTCATGCTTGGTAAGCTTATCGCCAATAAAACAAACCTACTTCTTTTGGATGAGCCGACCAATCACCTTGACGTGGAATCGATTGAGCAGATGGTACAAAGTTTGAATGATTTTGAAGGTGCGGTTGGCATTGTCACCCACTCGGAAATGATTCTTCGAAATCTTTGCAATAAATTTGTTGTTTTTCACGCCGATGGAGCAGAGTTTTTTCATGGTGATTACGACGATTTTTTAAGCAAGATAGGCTGGGGGGAAGAGGAAGACTCCAAGTCGAAAGACAGCTCTCCTAAGCTTTCACAGAAAGATTATAAGCATATGCGGGCACAGCTCATGAGTGAACGAGCTAAGATGGTAAATCCGTTAAAAAAGAAAGTTGAAGACTTAGAATCATTGATTGATGAGTGTGAAGGGGACGTCGAAGATGTGACCGATGAGTTAGAGCGCACGACGGATAACGACAAGATGGTAGAGCTTTCACTCAAAATCGGAAAGCTGAATGAATCAATTGAGAAGGCTTTCAACGAACTTGAAGAAGTACTACCTGAGTACGAAAAATTAGCTGCCGATTATGACGAGAAAATTCAGGATCTTGAGAGCCGTTTTTTTCGATAAAGTTTAATCGCTATTAACAGAGTGATGGTGAAAGCGGCAAGCCCGACTAGGCCCCATACCATATCGAGTACACTCTTGAGTGTGACTAAGAAAACGATCGCGACTAAGAAAATGGTGGCGACTTCGTTCCAGATGCGAAGTTTTTGTGCAGACATGGTGAATTGATCTTTTTGCAACCGCTTAAAAATTCGCCCACAGTAAATATGATAAAGATACAGCCCGACCACAAAGCACAGTTTCGTAATTAACCAGGGATGATCTTTGATGGGCATCCAGTCTTTTAAAAGTGCACCACCAAAAATTAAGACCAAGAAAGCTGAGGGCCATGTAATCCCGTACCAAAGACGTTTTTGCATGATCTTAAATTGGTTCGAGAGGGCCAAGCGCTCTTGGTGAGGCATCTGTTGGGCTTCAGTGTGGTAAATGAATAATCGTACGATATAAAATAGGCCGGCAAACCATGTCACAACAAAGGTAATGTGCAATGCTTTTAAATAAAGATACGACATAAACAAAGATTAACATAAAATAAGCTTATGAACATCGTCATTTTTCGACATGGGGAAACAGATTGGAATGTTGAGGGTCGCTTGCAAGGCAGCACTGATATTCCTCTCAACTCTAAGGGGCTCGCCCAGGCAGCCCAGTTGGCTAGGACCCTAGAGCATTTTGAGTTTGATCATATTGTCTCTAGCGATTTAAGTCGCGCTTATGAAACTGCTGCAGCCGTTGCCAGGCTTCATAAACTGAGTGTGAATAAAGACACTAGATTGAGAGAGCTTGGCTTGGGACAAGCCGAAGGAAAAACGCTCAAAGAACTCGAACTCGACTATGGCGAGAATCCACTAGCAAATTATGAGTTTAAAGGTCGCGAATCAAAACAAAGCCTCGTGATCAGGGTCAATCAACTGGTTGTTGATCTAGCATCCTCTGGATTTAAGTCGGTAGCGCTGTCTAGTCACGGTGGAGTGGTCTGGAATTGGTTGAGTCAGTTTAGTGGTGCCGAAAATGTCGGTCGAGTCCACAACACTGATGCCTTCGAATTAGAGTATATTGAAGGCAAGGTGAACTATAAATCAAGAATCTCAAACAATAAGAACTGAGTGACTTGATGTTTAGAGAAATTATTATCTGATGCGACGATCAAGCTCTTTTTACAATTTATTAATGGACCGAATGTAAGAGCTTCAAGGTTATCGATTTTGAGGTTTAGCTTAGCGAAATCAAAAATTAATTTTTTAGTTAATACTTTAGTGTGCGCTTTGAGACTGTCAGTCGATTCAACTCTGGCATCGTCATTAAGTATGACTTTATAGATTTTAACATCTTGCTTTTTAAGTTTTGATGTCCAAGAACGCTCTAATATTAAAACTTCAGTATCACTAAGCGCTAATATGTCCGAGATCCCGTTCTCACCAGTATGTCCCGCTTCTTGAACGTGATCGAGCTTGATTGCATACTCTTTGTGAAAGCCTTCAGCGCCGATTTCCATTGTCATGAGGCGAACAATATTTTGAGCGTGGTAATCTTCATCGGCATCTTGCCTTAAGGCCGCTTCGCTAACACTAAAGAGGGTTTTGCCGCTTGGGCTCAAGCTTAAAGACTCAAATCCCAGATTAGAGCGAAAGCCCTTAGTCATATCGCCTTGGTCTTCAGGAATATAGCGTGAATGGTTAAACTTATAATCTAGAACAAACTCACCAACTTGATTAAAGCTACTGATGAAGGGTTTAAAGCGAGAGTTTCCTCTATATGAACCTTCAGAAGCGATTATAAATTGATCTCCAAAGCTAACGATCGCCTCAGAATCGATTTCATTCAGAGCGTAGGGTTTGCCGTCTTTGGTCAGAGTTATAGTTTTAAGTGGTAACGCTAAAAGTTTTTGATCTTCAAAAGTGATTTTGAATTTTACCATGCGCGCAGGCGCGTACTCGCTGCGATCGTCAATGATGGCCATATACTCATCATTTGAAAGTGCGGTGAGTCCAGAGATTCCGCCAAGCGGAGCATTTTCAAACTGTGTACTGGAGTCGATCTCGTAAGAGGCGATAAAACTTAAGCCTTGCTTTGTTTCTTCAACTTGATTTTGGCAGCCAAGTAAAAATATTAAAGCAAGGAACTTAAACATGGTTATACCTTATGCAGGGGAGCGCCTTTAATATTAGTCGTATAGAATTCACCAAACTTTTGCATTTGATTGTGAAAGCTTGCCGCTAACTCTTTAGACTTCTTTTCATAATCCGCTTTGTTCGCCCAAGACTGCTCGGGGTGAAGAACGCTTTGTGGGATATCACCAACTTGTGTAGGAATATGGAATCCAAAAGTTTGTTCTTGAGTTGTGTCGATATTATTCATTTCGTTAGATTGAATCGCGCGAATGATCTTCCTAGTCGTTGAAAGAGGGAATCTCTCACCGGTTCCAAAAGCACCACCAGTCCAGCCAGTGTTAATAAGCCATACATTTGTATTGTACTTATCGAGGTAGTGGCCAAGAAGTTTTGCATAGACGCTTGGGTGTCTAAGCATAAATGGAGCACCAAAACATGGAGAAAATGCTGCTTGAGGCTCGGTGACACCAATCTCAGTTCCAGCAAGCTTGGCCGTGTAGCCTAGGACGAAATAGAACATGGCCTGTTCTTTGGTTAGTTTAGCCACTGGTGGAAGTACGCCGAAAGCATCAGCAGAAAGAAAAAAGATATGGCTTGGTACATTGCCTTTAGATGACTTCTCGAGTGAGTCAATAAACGCTAGTGGATAAGATGAACGACCATTTTCTGCAATTGATTTGTCAAAGAAATCAACAGCACCAGTCTTTTCGTCCATAACGACGTTTTCTAAAAGTGAGCCAAAGCGAGTTGAAGCTCTGTAAATCCCTGGCTCAGTTTCCTGTGAAAGTTTATAAGTCTTAGCGTAACAACCACCTTCAAAGTTAAAGACACCTTCGTCAGATAACCCGTGCTCATCATCACCGATAAGAAGCGTTCCTTCATCAGTTGATAGCGTCGTCTTACCCGTCCCTGATAGCCCAAAGAATACCGAGACTTCTTGATTTGGAAGTCTATTGGCACCAGAGTGCATTGGAAGAACATTTTTTTCAGGCAAAACATAGTTCATAATTGAAAACATGCTTTTTTTGATTTCTCCGGCATAGAGTGAGCCAGTGATAATTGTAACCTTTGTATCGAAACAAGTGGTGATAACTGTTTCGGCGCGAACATTAAACTCACTAGGGTCAATAATCATTTCTGGAACGTGCAAAATCGTGAAGGCATTTTCCTTCATCGCGCCCATTGGTGCTCTGAACATATGGTTAGAGAAAAGAATATGATGTGGGTGAGTTGAAACAACTCTAGTTCCAATATTGTGCTTCTCTTCCGCGCCTACAGATCTCTCTGTTATAAAAACATCGCGGCTATCTTCGTTGAGATAGGCAATTGCTTTTTGCTTTAGTTTTTCAAAGTGCTCTGCACTCATGGGGCGAAGTGCATTTTCCCACCAAATTGAGTTTTCTGTAGAAGCAGACTTAACGACATACTTATCTTGAGCTGAGCGCCCAGTGTGCTTGCCAGTAACAACTCTTAGAGCACCGTCTTTAGTGAGATGGCCTTGGCCTTTTTGAACAGATTTTTCGATGAGTAAATTATTTGGGGCATTGAAAAAAACTTTAGCCGTTGATTTTTCAGTTTTTAAACCAAGATTATTATAGAAATCCATGGGAGTGACTCCGTGATATTGTGCACTGCGAGGCAGTGATGAAAACTTGCAGTTAGACTAGCTTGTTTAGCACGTTCTCGGAAGTCTTAAAAACTGGGAAGTTAGAGCGTTAGCGTGACTTTAGCTAGGGATCTAGGGTTGTCGGGATCTAAGCCTCTTTGTTTAGCTAGCTTTTCTACTGCCATATAGAAGTGATGAATGGCGTTAATAGGGTCGAGATCTTCATGCTTAGCTATTTGATAAACACAGTCGACACCTACTGAGGCTTGATCGGAGATGACAATGACATCGGCGCCACGCTCTCTCATTTGTTTGCCTAAATCGAGTAATCCCTTCTGGCATGGCCCACGTAATGCAA
>PBCC01000027.1 GCA_002716825.1 Halobacteriovorax sp.
CGTGGGAGATGATGAGCAGTTCATCGGAACCAACTAGTGATAAGTCGACATCTAAAAAATCTCCACAATGAGTATCAAGTCGCACGCGCTTATACTCGAGGTCTTTGATTTTTCTAAAAAAATAAGGGTAGAGAGTCTGAAGATGGCCATTGGAAAATAGTAGGGGTGGTCTGTAACTCGATTGTTCTATCCAAGGCATGGGGCTCGCTCCTTAAGTGCTTAACCTCTCTATACTACGTGGAAATAGCCTTTATGTGAGGCAAGGGCAAGCACTGCCCTGCCTTAGTCTGTGGGCATGCGACAAATATACAACCCGCTGGAATTATTAAGCGGGTTGGCTGAAAAAGAATCACGATGCAGCTGTTTAAATACGGTGACTTAGAAGCAATAGATTAAAATTGGCGGGCTTTTAGGTGAGTATATCTATTTGAAATAAAAGGCTTTTATATAAAGGGCAAGAAAGCACTGTTGTTGTTCTTAAACTCAACACTTTTTATAATGGATGGATAGAAACATTATGTAGGTCCGTCAATTTAGGTGGTTTATGAAAACTCTTAGAATTTTAAAACTCATGCTTGTGTCGCTACTACTTGTTAGTAACGTCTACGCCGCTAGGTTGTCGCAAGCTGATATGGCCGACGTTCAAAAGCAGCTGGATGAATTATTTCAAGAGACTAAAGGTCAAGATGGAATGATTCAAATGGACAGCTTCAATACTGCGGCTTTTCAAAGTCTTGAAAAGTTCCATACTCAACGAAAAATTACCCGTGAGGAACTCTTTAAATTTAAAGAAGAGCTCGAGAGAATTCGTACACAGGTTCCAGCTAAAGATCGTGAAGCAGAGATTAAAAAAGTATTCGCTGCCAATCTCACATCAGTGGCTAAATCATCTAAGAAACTCTTAAAGCAAGGTGAGATTTGTAATAACTGGGACTGCGAAAAGGGACTCGAATGCGCACCAGTACCGCCAAGAGTTACGGCTAGAAATAAACTTAAAAGTGGAGATGAGGCCTGTTCGGCAAATAGCGAATGTACCTCAGGTGAATGTTATAAAAGAGAAGAAGATGGTCGCAAAGTATGTGAATACACTTATCGCTGCTTTAGACCTCAAAAAATTGGAAGTTCATGTCTTGAAAATCCAATCTGTGCTGGTGGCGAGTGTCAGGAAATCTTTTTCTCGGACGGTAATATTGGAGCCTGTCAGGCCAATGAGAAGCAATGTAAGTCAAATGTGGAGTGCTGTTCAGATTCATGTGTTAAGGGTAAATGTGTTGAGAACTATCGTTGTGATGATTGTATCTCTTCGGGAAGTCTAAAGCGCGGTCAAAAGTGTTGTGCAGACAAAGCCATGGAAAAAGATGGCAAATGTGTACCAATCGTTGTTCCGCTTAATCCATTCGTAGAAACTTTTAATACAATTTTAAATATCGTCTTTCCTCCAGCAATGGCTTTGATCTCACCTGAAGAGCTAGATGGCGGTGGCGGCGGTGGCGGTGGAGGATTCTTTAATCCACCTCCACAGCAACCCAATGTAAATTCGCAGTACCGCAGTAATGTGAATACAACCAATCAGCAAGCTGGTAGCGGTATTAGTCAAGATCAATTGAACTTTACTGGCGCAGCAACAATTGAAAAATTTTCTCTCGCAACTGATAAGCCAAGTAATTTTGAAACATGTGAAATTAACTTAGTTAATGATTACGCAAAAAGATTAAGCGAAAGCAAAATGCCAGGCAGTCAAACGGTGACGATGCTTGAGGTTGAGTTAGCTCTGCTTGGCTACGAGTTTGTAGCTGGTGGTCAAAATCAGATTCAAGACTATTGGAAAGGTGGCGCAAATAATCAAACGCTACACGAGCGTATGAGGCAGATTGCCAATAAAAGAACAATCATTAGAAATGATTTTTACGGCGATATGAGATGGTTTGAACCAAAAATTAAATGTCTTTGTTTGGAAAAAACGGGCTGGAAGCAGATGGATGCTGACCAGAAGATGTATTATGAAAATGACTGTCGCATTGGTTTAGCTATTCCACCACTTCAAGGTGGAACGCCTGAAGACATTCAACGCTACCGCCAAGAGCGTGATGAAAGAGCCGCTGCGATGGCGATGAGCACACAGGAGTGGGATGCTAAGATTGCTGAGCACAAAAGAGCCGAAGAAAATAACGAGATCGAAGAGGGTGATGATGCCATGGGTGTTAAGGCCCTGAAGTTGCTTGAAGAGTGGGCGATGGCAAACGCCACGATCGAAGAGATCTCACTCGTTATGTCTAATATCTCAATGGATGATCTTAAGAATATTGAAACGTGGGCAAAAACAGAAGCGAAGTGGTCTAACGTCGAAATGAAAAATAGATCACTCTATTCTTTTAGTGTAGATGAATCGCCAACATATTCAAACCCTGCACTTGTAGTCGCACTATTATCTGCAGGTGTTATTGCCATTATGGGTGGCTTTGCATTTTCGGCAACTATTAGTGCTTGGGCCGCGATTGGTATTATCTCTTCATCAGCGGCATCGATTGGCGCAGGTATGTGGATGATCGGATCACTAAGAGGAGCCTGGCAAAATGCATCACCTTATGTAAGTGATCGCCATGTCAATACTTATAAATGTGGTAGTAAAGATTCAGACCAGTGTTTCAAGTTCCAAAGAACTCTGACTCAGCCGTACAACACGGTATGTGGGAAGCATATTTCTGCTACAGCATGTATTAAGCATATTCTGGTTATTGAAAATAATGGTGCTCAGAAAATGTTGGTCGATCCATGGATTCCTCAAGGGATTGGCTTTTCAGAAATCGTTAAAGATTCACGTAGCCACGCTGACTTACTAGAGTCGGGTTATGTCGCCGCCTACAATCATATGAGAAGTAATATTCCTTCTCCTCACCAAAATAAGTATGCAGAAAATGATGTGGCTCACACGAGAAGTATTCTTGAGCAAACGGTCATTACCAATGCGGCGCTGGGCAAGTATTCACCACAGTATGGCCAAAATGCTCAAAACTATATTTTGGCCGAAGCGACTCAAAAGAAAATTGAAGCTAAGGCCGGAGAGTTTCTAGTGGCGCAGGGTTGGGCAACTGATGAGGCTGGTGCAACAAGCTACGGTAAGTACGTTTATAACAATCACTTTGTTTGGTCTAAAATGTCCTATAGTGATGTTCTTGCTTATCCACAGCCAGGCCTTATGTCTTATATCGGACTAATCGCCAATGGCCTAGCATCTTCGATGGATTTTAGTACAAGTGTTGCCGGTGGATTTAGACAGCTCGCCAATAGTTACTATTGCGAAGGTCGAGTGCGTACAACAGGTGAAGGTCAAAGTGCTGCTGATGGAAGTGGTCGCTGTGGTACACGTACAGGAATCGATGGTGGCGATGGTAACCGTGTTCGCATTGAAGGTGGTGCCGATGGCGGTGACCGAAATACAATTGGCGGCGCGGCCGGAAGTAACGGTGTTGGCTTTTCAAGTCTTTCTGGTTTGACTGGATTTGGTTCGGGAACAATGGCAGGGTTGAATAACAACTCTGGAACTCTTTCAGGTGGAAATTTTGGAAACGGAAGCTTTGATAGTTCACTCTTTAGTGATGGCGTGAACCAGGCCATCTCAAATTTAAGAAAATTTAGAAAAGATCAAAAAGCTGCCGCTGATGAATTTAGAAATAAGGTCGGCAATGATGAACGTGGTAAAAGATTGCTAGAAAAAGCTGGAGCGTTTAGAGATGAGTTTTACTCAAAATCTAATGGTGGCGGTAGAATCGGTTCAGGCTCAGGAAGCGGTGGCGCTCAGCTAGCAGCACTTAATCCCAATGCTACGAATCTTGGCAACGGCTCAGGCTCAGATGCTGATAAAGATAAAAACGGTAAAGGTGGCTTCTTTAGTGAGGGCATCGGTCGAAGTTCAGGTGCCGGCGGCGCTGGTGGCGGAGCTGGTAGTGGTGCTGGCTTTGGAAGTGACTATGGCAACTCAGGAGCCTATGGCTCTGGATCAGGTGGAGATGGGAGCAATGGCTCTGGCTCCGGGTCTGGTGGCTTGAGTCCTGAGGATGCGAGAAAGCTTTCTGATGCCATTAAAAATCGTGATGGCAGTAATGGACAATATGAAAGACAAGAAGGCATGACCTTGTGGGAAATTGTAACCAATACCTATATTAGAGTTTATGATCGCCTTCTTGAGCGCAAGAAAACAGACCTGGATTAGAGATCAATGCTAGAGCGACCTATTAATGGCAAGGATGCCATTCAAAGAGTACTGTGCTTAGATTTTTTGCGCGGCTTCTTTGTATTCTTAGCTCTGTGGCAACACTTCGCTTATTATCTCAATTTTTGGTATCTCGATTATCACGGTGGCTGGTCGTTTTGGGGTGAGCTTTTTTCACCCCATTCGTCATTTGTAGGTCAGCAGATTCCAGTCGATGGAGTTAGTCATTGGGCGGCTTGGTTTTTCACTCCCTGGGTTTCCCAGGTCTACCTATTCCTAGCGGCTTTCAATCTCGCCAAATCAAGGCCTGAATCAATAAAAGTAACTTTTAAGAACAAAACACTTCTTTTTCTAGGTCTGTTCTTCCTTTTTAGTGCTGAAAACCTAATCGTCGCACCCAATATTGGCGAAGCCTTCTCAATCTACCCATTGCAAATTTGGATGCTTCTTCTAGGCCTCTTGCTCGTTGCAGAGCGTTTTTTTGGTGAAAGGGGGATTTGGTTTCTATTCGTATTTGGTCTTACGAAGTTTGGACTTCCTGTTGATGAAGCCTTCTCGAGCTTAGAGCTTGTGCTTCAAGAAATCTTCCACAAGCGCTTTGAGTTTGATGCAAGGCCAAATTATTTTCTCTCAAGTGCTGCACTAGGCTTTTTAATGGGAAAGGCGTGGTGGAGTCAAAATATCAAAAGGGTTAAGATATGGACAGCATTGGGGGTTGCCTGCATGCTGGTCTGGTTAGCCTTTGGTCCAAGCTTTTCTGTAGACCCTTTAGACGTCTTTAAGACCGAGCATGACCTGGCAGACTCATTCCTAGGTCTAATCGGTATCCATGGAATCGAACTTTTAGTGGTTGGAGCATTCCTACTCATTAAGGATCGCGGCTTTGATATTAACGTGTCGCTGTTTAACTGGGTCGGGCGCTACTCACTTCTCGTTTTCTTCCTGCATCGAATTGTCTTTTTGAAGATGATCATGCCACTAAGGATGTTGTTGGCCAGTTGGTTTGGCTGGCAAATCGAGGGACAGTTCTGGGAATTTTGGCTTTATGCCTGTATTGTATTTCTAATGGCTTGGCTTATAAAAAAGTTTAAAATTTTAGTCTACCTTGAAGGAAGGGCATGAGGACTGATTCGGCCCACCTTATTCTCGATCTATGGATGGAAGGGCAGTGGTCTAATGACTGGGTCGCGAAACTAGAAGACATTATCGATCAAGAGTTTACAGTCGTTCACAAGAGTCGACATCTGTTTGAACCACAGGGTGAGACAGTCGCCTTTATTTTGTCTGAGTCGCACTTCACTTTGCATTCTTATCCAGAAGAAAACTATGTAAGTTTTGATGTTTATATCTGCAAACCTGACTTTGATTTTGTACAAATTGTTAAAAAAATTGAAGCGTTTTTGCCAATAGCCAGAATACATCAGCGGTCATTTCGAAGAGGAGAGTACGCTCTGCCTTGGCTCTCAAGATGGAAGAATTCAGAAAAAGGTTTGTTTCTAGCGACGTTCATTCTTGCCAGTTGTAGTTTACTTTATGAGCTCATGTTAGCGCAGACGCTGTCTTCTATCTTAGGTGATACGGCCCACAGGTATAACGTCACCATTGGTATGTATATTGCCTCAATGGGTCTTGGAGCTTTGCTCTATGAAAAATTCCAGGCGAAGCGATTAACCACAAGTCTCTTGAAAGTTGAAACTCTATTGATTATAGTTGGCGGTTTAGCGCCGTTTCTCTCATTGATTCTAGATTCTTCCTTACGTGAGTATCCAATCCTTCTTTCGATTTTGCTTCATAGTTTGATTGTCGCTATCGGGGTTCTCTCTGGCTTTGAATTGCCATTACTTATGGATATGGGGCAAAAAAAGAAGGAAGGTCTCTCGACAGTCGTTCTTGGTGTTGATTACCTTGGAACACTTTTTGGCGCCATCATCGTTCCATTATTTTTAGTACCGCTGGTTTCATTGTTTGGAATTTCCGCAGTGGTCGCTTTCTTTAACTGTGTTGTCGCACTCTACTTCTCGATCGAACTCACAATTAGTAAAAAAGCAAACTTCGTTTGGGTTATGCTCTTTGTTTTACTGGCTTGTCTTTCTTGGCTTGGATGGGCAAACCATCTTGAAATTCAGGAGTGGATTGTTGGAAAGTATTTCTTGGGTGATTTATGAGTAAAAGAGAACTCATTATTCTTTCATGCCTACTTTCATTTTGTAGTATCTCTTATGAGCTACTTTTTGCGAATGCTTTGGCGATCATGGCCGGGAATATTGTGTGGTGGCATAGTGTGACGATTGGCATTTATGTCGCAGGTCTTGGCTTTGGAACTTTTAAGTCTACGAAAACTCTATTCCCAGTAAAAAAGCTCGTATCAACTGAATTGAAACTATCAATCATTGGAGCTTTAAGTGTCGCGAGTATTTATTGTTTTTCGGCCGTGTACGAAACGTTAATGTCGATCGCCAAAGTGGGTTATATCACTGATTATGCCATGTTTGTGACACTCAAGACACAAGTCAAAATGCTTTACTTTATCATGTGTCAGTCGCTCGTATTTTCAGTCGGCTACTTTTCAGGGTTTGAACTTCCTCTGCTCATTTCGCTGAGTAGCAATGATGAAAAGAGTAGTTTTTCAGTGAATAGGCTCATTGCCGCCAATTATTTTGGAACGCTGATTGGTACTCTCACGTTTGCTTATTTTTTAATTCCTAAACTTGATACACTTTATAGCTCGCTTGTTGTAGCAACACTAAATTTAGCAATCTGCTTATGGATTTCCTTGAAATCCAAAAAACTGGTGAGCTCAAAAGTTTTTGCTGCGATCACCGGCGTTGCGCTTATGCTTACCGTTGGTTTTCTTGGAGCGAAGAAGTTTGAGCAAACTTTCTTGCGCGTTTATTACAGGGCTGGCACAACATTTCTTTCTGAGAATAACCATGATTTAAAATCCTGGTGGAATCTCACAATGGATAATGGTGATGTTACGCGAATTAAAACCTTGTATCAGTATATTGATTACTTCAACTTGTCTTGGAAGGGCGAGGATGAGTTTTTATTAATGATTAATACAAATTTTCAATTTAATTCATCAACTGAGCAATCTTACCATGAGGCTTTTGCTCATATTCCACTTCTCATCTCTGGAAATATCCCGAAGAAGGTACTAGTGCTCGGTGCCGGAGATGGATTGCTACTTAGAGAACTCAAAAAATATAATGAAATCACAGATATTACACATGTTGAGCTAGATGAAGAGATTGTCGAACTCTCAAAAAATCATCCTGCCATCTCAAAACTAAATGAAGGAGTTCTTTCCGACCCTTCAGTTAAACGAATTATTGGAGATGCCTTTCAGTTTTTAAGAAAAACGGATGAAACATTTGACGCTATTTATATTGATTTTCCCTACCCTCAAGACTACAACGTCGCCAAGCTCTTCTCTGTCGAATTTTATAAATTCGTAAAGCGTACTTTGAGAGATGATGGTTTTGCCGTTATTGATGTACCTCTACGATTGAAAGAGGGCAAGACTGACGAAATTAACCGACGGTTTGTGGAGTTGCAAAGTAATTTCTCCGATAACGACTTTCGCCGAAACAGTGTTGTCTTGAGTACCGTCGATAAGGCTGGATTTAATACAAGAATCCCATATCTTGTAGGTAAGGAAACTTTTTTATTTATGACTAACTCAAAGTCTAAACTTAATTATGATCTTTTTGGAAAAACATCGCCTATGTATCCTTCACTAGATAATGATTCTTTATCGCTAATTAATCGTCAGTATTTTCCACATGAAATTAGCAATGACTTTATTAACTCAATCTTTCATCCACAAATTGTCGAATAATGGGCAAGATAATCTGTTCTTTCCTTTTCGTTCTCATCTCTAGTTCAAGTCTTTGTGCAAAAGTTAACTATTTTGAACAACCAATAGCAGATCAAACAATCTATGATCTTTCTTCTCGTTGGCACATCCTAGAGCGAGAGTACGAAGATAACTCAAGCGTGATTGATGAGCGCGAGTACTCTTCTCTCTTGAATAGATTTGCGATGACGAAGTCGATTGTAAGCAGCCTTAGCTACGGTGGAGCCGTAAACGTTGAGGTTTTTGGCACACAAAAGAAAAGTTTTTTACAGCCAGGCCCCTTAACTTCTGGAGAGCTTAAGTATAGAGGAGTTCGAAGTCTTGAGCTTTACTCTCAGTACTTAAATTTAAACCGTAATATTGCTTTTAAAATTCACCTCGAAGGTACCTTGCAAGATGGCAGAGAGAGAAATGCATCTCTAGGCGGCTATAATGGAAGTTTTACCTTCAAATATCTTCACGAACTTGGAGCACTCAAAATTGGCGGAAAAATATTTAGCGCTGTCGTTGGGAAGAAACGTATTTATAGGCAAGACGGTGAGAGGGAGATTAGTGATCCGTATAATCAGTTTGGCAAAGAGCTGAGCGTTCTCTATGAATTTGAGCGAATAACATTAAGTCTTTCAGGTCATTTTCTCTTGGCAACTGATTATGTCATTCGAAGCCCTAGCTATACGCGAAGTTCTGATAAAGGCTTTGGTGTTGGTGGAAAACTGAGCGCTACTTATCATTTTAAACAAAGTGATCTTACCTTATGGCATGATCGTGCCAATCAAGTTTTTAATGTCATTACAGTTGATCCTAATCTTCAGCACGAGTATGAAATTGAAGAACAATCGTCTGGTGTAGGTTTTAGATGGTATTACTAAGAATTTTATTTATCTCTTCATTCGTTCTTACCTCGACGGCGCAGGCCTTTGATTTTGACTTAGATCTTAATGAGAAAATGACCAAGTTTGATGATCAGTACGGCGCTACGCCTTGGATTATTTTAGGCGGTTCAGCTGCGACTGCCATGGCCTATCTCATGCGCAAGGATCGCTCTTATCGAAAAAGGCAAAGTTATGAGGAGACTCAACCTCTACAGGGCTTGGGTTTTATTGGCGATATTATCGGTTATGGCTTTCTCAACGGTAGTTATACTCTAGCGCTTGGTTGGTATGGCTATAAGTATGATGACGTTGAGGCCAAGCGATCAGCGGAATTAATGGCAAGGGCGAGTGCTTATACTTTGGCCACGACCATGCTTTTGAAAAATATCATTCATGAAATAAGCCCTGGTTATCCTGATGACGATCAATCATTCCCTTCTGGTCACTCTGCGGCCTCGTTCGCTTTTGCATCAGTGGTGACTCTTAGGCATGGCTGGGGTTGGGGGAGCTTAGCCTATACAATGGCTGGCTTTATTGCCGTTAGCCGAGTTAACGATGATTATCACTATCTCCATGACTTATTGGCAGGTGCGACCATTGGGGCGGCCTACGCCTACGGAGTTCACCAGAACTTTAAGAATGGGCAGTCCTACTGGTTCTCACTCGCTCCTTTGCCACAAGGGCTGGGCGCTGTGGCCAGTCTAGAGTTCTAACTAGCCTAAATTAATCTAATCGTTATTCCATCACGTAAATAAACTCAATTTCCTATTAGTTTTTACTAATAGTTTTAAGTTTAGGATATTTGGCTTTTTATAAATATTTGTCATGATCGATCAATAAATTATGCTCTAATGTTCCGAATACGGGTTAAGATGAATAGATAAGTGCAGTTGATGGAGCCAAGTTAATGAGTGAATCTAGAAGCGATTTTTTAAAGTCTGAGTTAATTAAAAGGGAGCTGGAGAGCACTCCTTGGGAAGCACTGACAACTTTGGCTAAAAACAAATTACTCTTAGAGCTTTTGGCCGTCGATCGCGGGGAGCTTGAAGCTCGTTGCATTAATTCGATAGGAAGCTTTGATCGCAATGACGTCAAGGCATCAGCAAGTGCGCTAGCCGATCACACGATTGTATCTTCTACTACTGCCGATGTATTGGCTCATGCAAAGACAGCGCTGAGTGAAGAGTACGATAAGATTCCTTTAGAAGACCTTGAGACTTTGTATACTATCTTTAGTGGTGGAGCCAAAAATAAATACGACTCAGGCTCTGATGATGTCTTGGGTTTTATCATAGATCTGGATGAAGAAAACTAGATTCTCGCTGCCACGTTTGAGACAGATCTACTTCCTACCTGATTGCCATCCTCATCAATAATACATGCTCTATAGGAATAGTTAAATCCGGGTATGCCATTATCTGTAAAGCTTAGGGTTTGGCTGGGTGTGAAAGGTCCTGCATGAGTTCTCACCAGTGTTGATCCATCGGCCGTATTGCAATTTGCAGACGGAGCAGTTCCACCAAATAAGCGATAAATAACAACAGAGCTATAGTACTTTACGTCTGTGCTTGCAGGTAAAATAACCTGAGTACTAATTTGTCCCGAAGCAGCCCCAGTATTGGCGGAAAAACTATTGAGCGATGGAATATCAATCTGGCTTATACAATAAAGCGTAGAGAGGCGATCGCAGCTATCTTTTCCATCATTGATCCAGCGACCATCCGTTCTACTAGAATCTCCGATTCCACCATCATCCACTCCAAGTGCCGAAGTCCAGTTGAGGCAGTGATCAGCAGCCTGAGCACCAGCGCCATCGGAACCACTCCAGACTCTGGCGTTCGCACCAGTGAGTCCGTCTTCGTCAACGTTCACTCTATTGATGATGGCCGAGTCCCAAAGATCAGCTCTGTTATCAGCGATTTTTAAATCATTAGTTGCATAGATTCGCCCATTGACGGCAACTTTTCTTATTGCATTGATTGTCGAGTCAGAAAGAACCGCCACAAATTTTTGAGTCAAACCCGCAAGACCAGCATGATACTGACAGCGATAGTTCGCGCCCTCAAGTCCAGTTGCAAAAACTTGTGAATCAAAATTTGCTCTAAGATTTCCACTATAGTCACTAGAGGTTTGAAAAATTCGATGAGTCTTGTTTGCCTTAATGTTTTGAGTTACTGGCGATGTTTGGTTACCGGCTCTGTCAGTGATACATGCTCTATAACTGTGAAAGCCGCCTGGATAATTTGTAGGATCGGTTAGAACGCCATTGTTAAATGGGGTTGTTATTGTCGCGATGACTGTTCCAGTTGAGCAGGTTGGCGCTGTCGCGGACACAGACCTTCTGATGACGACATTGAGGTAGTCACTGGTATCTGCAGGGTAAGTGATATTGAGATCAATGCGACCAGTTTCAATACTCGTAGATGTTACCCCCGAGAATACACTTAGAGCAGCTGGAGCAGTTGTATCAAAGGTATAGGTCATATCATCAAAGGCAGAATTTCCAGCAGCATCAGTGGCAGTTAGTCTTAGAACATAAACTCCTTCAGTACTGACAGAAATATTAGGATCTTCGATCGTGCTGGAAGAGAACACGACGCTGCCTGGACCTGAAACCTTAGACCATGCGAGTGTGTAAGAGTGGATATCTGAGACGGTGGCATTTTGATTGACTGAAGTATTGCGGTAAGCATCGACGCCAGCATTGACGGCTGGCGGGGTGGTGTCCCAGCGAAAGGCAATTTCGTCAAAAGTCATATTGCCGACGTCATCAGTTGCAGTAAGTCGAATAATATAGTCACCATCAGTATCGGCGCTAATCATAGTGTCTTCAGCAGTGGCACTTCCAAAAGTAACGACGCCAGGTCCAGTCACCTTGCTCCACTGATAGGTGATAACACCTGTATCGGTTACGGTGGCATCTTGAAAGACTGCTGCATTAACGAGTTTGTCTGTTCCGGCGTCGACGACTGGAGCGCTGGTATCCCAAACGAGTGTCATGGTATCAAAAGACACGTTCCCACTTGAATCTGTGGCAGAGAGGGCAAGAATATAAGTTCCATCCGTGTCGGCCGAAATACTTGTGGTGACTGAAGTTGGAGATGAGAATGCTACAGTTCCTGGACCGCTCACTTTCGACCAAGCAACAGTGAAGGGATTGGCATCACTTGCGCTACCAAATTGTCCGACCGCAATCCCTGTTGTTTTATCGGTACTGGCATCAACCACAGGAGCAGTGGCGTCCCAGAGAAAACTCAATGTTGCGCTACTTGATTGTGCTAGCTAATCTGTGACAGTTAAGCGAATGGTGTAGTTACCATCGCTGCTTGCTGACACGCTGGTGTTAAGCGCATTGGCACTACCAAAGGTAATGACTCCTGGGCCAGACACTGGTGTCCAACTATAGGTCATCGTTGTTAGATCAGTTGCGCTAGCAGAAGTCGTAAACGTTGCTCTCGCATTGGAAGCTGATCCAATATTAAGAACGGGTGCAATCGTATCCCAAGTAAATTGCAATTGATCAGAGGCGGAGTTACCGAAGCTATCCGTAACAGTTAGTCTTGCAATGTAAATTCCGTTGGTGTCGGCAGAGATTGAAGTATCTTCTGCACTAGGAGAGCCAAATATTAAATTTCCCGGGCCGCTCACTTTTGACCAAGCATAAGTCATAGCCGTGGAGTCAGTCGCTGTTGCATTAATGGGAGTCACTGAGTTTGCAACAAGATCGGCTCCAACATCAACAGCGGGTGGCGTTGCTTTCCAAGTTAGAATCATGTCATCGAAACTAGAATTCCCTGCAGGGTCAGTAGAAGTGAGGCGAATGGTATAGGCTCCATCAGCGCTAGCCGAAATTGTTGGATCAAGAACTGATCGACTAGAAAAGCTAATTGTTCCAGGGCCTGAAACCATCGACCAGTAGTGGGACAGATCACTGCCATCAGTAGCACTTGCCCCAGTGAGTTTAATGGCAATATTCGAGTTGAGATCAGGGCCAGCGTTAACAACCGGATTAATACTATCAAAGATTAATCGTGAGCTGGCCGTGGCACTTCTACCATTTTCTGTCGTCACGACAACTTGAACAATATAAGCACCCTGAGCGTCGACACTAACATCGGTGTCTTCTGTTGTTGGTGCTGTGAACGTCGCCGTGCCTGGACCTGAAACTTGGCTCCATGAAAAAGTTTTTCCTGGCGCGGATGATGACGTGGCATCGAGAGAAAAAGTATTTGTAGTTGAAGAAAAACTAGGAGTAAGTGAGATTGAAATCAAGGCCTGTTCAATTGGTTTATCAAAGACTGAACCCTCAGTTGCCGCACCTCCGCCGCCCTTGCATGACACAAGAGTCGCTAACCCTAGCAGGGCCATGACTTTGAATAGTGACGACAAATGTAAAGACATCGCTGCCAAGCCTCCTATCTCTATTATAGTATCGGCTTAAATCTTCTTTAATTTTAAGCATTTAGATGTTTGATGAAAGCTAGACAATTGGTGACATTTTTTAACTGATTGCAGGTACTTATAGGGGCAAAAATTTAGAATGTTAGCGGATAGCTAAGACCGAGTAAAAAGATCTGTGGTTTGATGGCCAAATCGCCTCCCAGATCAGTCACAATTCCAGAAGCAGTGGTTCGCTCTTTGTAATGACTAATTTCATAGGAAAAGACGAGATTAAGATAATTAATTCCACCTAAACTCAGACCGACAACAAAGCCGCTGCCATCGAGTTTTGAATTATCCAGATCACTGGTCATTGAGTTGATAAAATAATAACTGCCAAATATGCGAAGAAAAGCAATTTGATGACCAACTGTTATACCTGCACTTAAGCCTGAAAAATCTTCTTTGGTTGATTTATCGGGAGAGGTAATGGTCCAACTTGAACCCATCGCTTCGGCAGCGATAAAAGATCCACCACTCATAAAACCAAAGCGTGAACCGTAGTTGGTTTTATCGGTTCCATAATTTTGAGCTTGGTGTTTTGTATCGCCAGCAACACGGGTGAGAACCAGTGGTTCAATAAAAAGTGCGGCCTGTGTGTTCAAGCAAAAAAAGAGAAGCGAGAATGTCAGATAGATTCTCATGCTTTCATCATAAAACTTGCTGAGATGGGGAACAAGCGGCAAGGAATTCGGGTAAAAAAAAGCCCCTGTAAAAACAGGGGCTTAATTATAAATGGTACTCCCAAGGGGATTTGAACCCCTGTTCTCGCCGTGAAAAGGCGATGTCCTAGACCAGGCTAGACGATGGGAGCATAACTTTTCAAAGAACTTAGCTTTTTTCGAATGGTGATCCCGCTGTGACTCGAACACAGGACCCTCTCATTAAAAGTGAGATGCTCTAACCAACTGAGCTACGGGACC
>PBCC01000028.1 GCA_002716825.1 Halobacteriovorax sp.
GCCACCATACAAGCGTGATAGGCGTGATTCTCTAGAGGCATAGGAGCACCAAAGAAAGCGATGATTGCATCACCCTCATACTTATCGAGTGTACCTTTTTCTTCCAACAAAATATCAGTCATGACTGTTAGATACTCGTTAAGAAGTTCGACGAGTTTGGTTGCACCAAGCTGTTCTGAAAAAGTTGAAAACCCTTGGATGTCTGTAAACAGGGCCGTTCGAACGCCACAATCGCCACCGAGCTTTGGGGGCTCGCCGGTTTTATACATATCATCAATGAGTTCTGGAGATATATACGTACCAAAGGCATTCTTTAAAAAGGCTTTGTCTTTACTTGCGAGATAGAAATTTAAAAATGTTGTCCACGAATAGCAGGCGACGACAGACAACATACAAAAGAACATTCCGAGCTCATAGCCGTGGGGTAGTAAGTATATTTTGTCGACGTAATACATCCCTGCTGTCAGCAGGATGACGGCGACAGCATCAATAAGTGCATTGCCAAAGAGCTGAACCAAAATGATAAGCGCGGTACAAAGCGCCATGGTAATCCAAGTCGCCTTGATGGAAGCGGCCTGGGGCTGTTGCGCGCGACCTGACAGGAGCTGATTGACCACGTTCATGTGAGTGTAGATCCCAGGTGTTTGGGCTGAAACGGGAGTGTGACGAAGGTCGTGAGCACCGTAGGCAGTAGATGCGACAAAAACAATATTATCCTTGAGTGCAAAGAGCATCTGCTGGTTATCATCTTTTGCTTCAAAGATGTCTTTGATACTGACGGTAGGGAAGTTCTGCTTTTCTCCTAGCCAGTTAATTTTCATCGTACCATTTGAATAAAGTGGAAACTCGACATTGTTAGCAATTAACTTACTGGCATCACGAGACTGAATCACAAGTTTCGTTTTTTCGTTGGTGAAGGCTTCAAAAATAGAGACACCAAAACTAGGGAAGTAGATATCTTCAACGTTTCCAACAACTTGATAATGTCTAAATACTCCATCAACATCAGCTACAGCTTGAATATGTCCTAGCAGTGGGTTGGCATTAATAATTTTATCAATCGGCCAGGCTTCTTTGGAAACTTTACTTTGTCTTAAGTTAAAACCACCGGCCGCTTGAGAGTCCATGATGAAATTATAAAGGGCATCGGGCAGCATCTCGAAAGTCATAGGACCTTCAGAAGCATCGAGATCAAGGGAGTAGGGGATGACAACACTCTTTCCTTGCTTAGCTTGAAACTCCTCAATCGAGAGTGCAAAGTCATCATCTGGACTATTAGCATTACAAGCTAGCTCGGGCTCAGGAAAGAAGACGTCGAAT
This sequence comes from Halobacteriovorax sp., assembly GCA_002716825.1. Lineage (GTDB taxonomy): Bacteria > Bdellovibrionota > Bacteriovoracia > Bacteriovoracales > Bacteriovoracaceae > UBA4207. The sequence goes on from PBCC01000028.1 coordinate 1,321, forward strand.
GCTACGATTTTAGCTCCAAAGACTGACATCTTACGCATAAACTCAGCCCATCTTGTTCTCGTCCAAGGCCAACGACCTACACTTTGAAGTGAGAGATCATCAATCGCGGCCAATACAATTCTAGGGTCTTTCTTCTTGGGATCTAAAATACTTCTCATTCTCATATCGTAAAAACGATCTTCCATATAAGAAGCATAGGCAGGCATTCCGGCCACTTCTCTTTCATGCCCAGTCATCTCGCGACCAATTTGATGAATAAGTGAAGAGTAAACACAAAAGGCAATGATTAAACCGATGCCACCAAATTTAAGAAGTTTTGAAAGCATTTAAGCTCCTAGAATTTAATTCTAAATCTTAGACCGGTGACATGCTTAGTATAAGCAAAGCGAGTCTCATCATCCGATGTGTTCTTAGTAAAGTCATATGTAATTTGCATTGATAGATCGTTACTTAATTTCTTAATGAGCTTTATAGAGGGATTCAGTGTTTTTTCTGTTCCTCTGGTTATGGACTGCTCTTTCGTATCAAGGAGAGTAATTCCAAGTCCGGCCGAAAGTGTAAAGTCAGATATGAAGTTAGGTCTTAAGTGATCGACTCGAAAGAGGAAGGCGTTAGTTGAATCGCGCTCTTGTTCGACAGAGATAAAGTCAGCATTAATAACTGCAATAAATAGCGTCCCATTAGGTAGGATAATGATTTGATCAGCAGCAAATGTCATAGTCGTATTATTAAGATTTTCAGTATAAGCATTATAATCTTTATACTTAAACCGTAGAGTCGTATCGCCGAAACTATTAAGTCTGAGAGTTTCAGCCAATGAGAATGTCGTTGATCGAGCATAAAAGATTTTTGATTTTTGCTGTAGGCGGTCTCTGGCAATATATTTATGATTGAGACCAATCGCGAAAGTAGCCGGTTGATCTTTCATCTTGTGTTCAACCTTGAACACTCCACCAAACGTCATATCATAGGAGTCATTTTGGAAGACTGTTGCTTCTGAAGACTCAGCGTGCTTTTTATTATTAAGGCGAATAGATGGTTCTAATAAATATTTATTTTTAAAAGAAGCGAGATACTTGGCATTGAAGGTTGAATCAAAGATATAAGACTCTTTTTGAGTCGCCTGTGAAGTAGGGACGTCTGTCGCCAGTGTTATATTATTGTCATAATTAATTTCTTGATTGAAATCTATCTCCCAACGCTTCTCAGGCAGGATGCGACCGTTAACCAAACGGTTGGGATCTAGACCATAGCGAACTCTAACTTCTTTAATACGACTATCAATCTCTGTTGCTAGATCACTTTGACCATTAACATCTTTGGCTTGAATCAGCTGAGGCAAAACGTAAGTCTTAACCAGTCTTGAGGCATCGTCTCTGGATTCGGCCATACTAAGTAGAACTTCACCAAGTTGAAAGCGAGCCGCTTGCAGGAGAGATTGATCAGTGTCTGGAAGTGCTATGAGTTTAGCGTAAGCATCCTTGGCACCTTGATAGTCTTCAAGAATTTGTGAAATATGGGCAGTGTAGTAGGTTGATTCTGATAGTTTATAATTTACCGAGGCAGATTTTTTAAAAGCGGCGAGGGCCAGGCGAAGATCGTTATTGGCGTAAGCCGCTTGACCATATTCATACCAAATATCCTGCGCACTTGATTTGAACTTTACGGCCTGATTAAATGCTAGGGCTGCTTTTTCATAATTTTGCTGGCGGTTGTGACCAATTCCAAGAAAGTAGTACTTTGTCGCTAACTTATCTGCAGGTGCTTTGTACTGTTCAAGAATCTCCGTCATGCTCTGATAAGCACCGAGTTTATATTTTGTGAGCGCATCTGCCAGCTCATCGGCATGACTCATGGCCGGAAGCAATGAGAGAGCACAAAACATTGCGAATGTTTTAGATTTAAAGGTCATAGCAAATCCGTCTGCAATGGTCGGTTAATCTTATTCTATTAAGATTATTTTAAGGGCGAACTTGCTAATTTACCAGTTGGAACTAAGTATTATTGAACGGTTAGATTAATATTTACCTTGGTTCTGGTGATTCCTGTACCAAGATCCTGTGAATCCACAATATTTTCCTGAGTGTCGGCCAAGACTTCTTGAGCAGCACCAACGAGAGGCTCTCCCGCCGCTTGAGTTGCAGCAGGCTGCTTTGGCGCTAAAAGAGGGTTCTCTTTACTTGCGACTGAGGCAGGACTTCTACCTGCGACTTTTGCTGCTATGGCCACTTTGTTTGCAGTTGAAAGATCGACAACCACAACATTGATAGACTTCACGGCAGCCTGATTAATTTTACCGCCACCGCCAAGTACAGCTGAGGCTCCAGTAATCATAGGCACGCCAGTATTTTTATCAATGGGAGCATTCTTTGGAGGAAGCAGAAGCTTACCTGTTCCCACATCAACCACAGCGCCAGCTGCCGCTGTGTTCACATTTTTCGTATTGGCAGCGTAGCCACTTGGTCCCGAAACTTTAACTGCGACTTGTGATTCAACTTTCGCCTTATTTGAAAAGGCCGCGCCGTTTACACCTGGAGGAACGATCGACTTAACCGGCTTTGGTGCCTCAGAAACTTCTGGAGCTGCTTCAGCTGTGCCGCTTACGTCTTTCTCCATGCTCTCAAGCTGCATCGGATTGATCTTTACTGGGATCGTGGCACTACCAGTTTCAGGTGAGGCACCCGAGAACTGACTTCTTGTCACTGTCACTGCTTGATCGGAAGAAACAATACTTTCGAGCTTGTTTTGATCAATCAGTCTTGAGCCAAGATCGGAGAGACTTGCCATGGCAACAGCGCCTTCAAAAGTAACAAGCGATGTGAAATTATTTTCAGGATTATAGTTAACTTGGAAGTCTGTCCCACGCACACCCATGGCCGCAGTTTTAGTCTTAATAAAGAGTTTAGACTTATCTTTTTTGTCCATCTCCATATAGTTCTTGCTAACTTTCGAACGAAGCTGACCTTTAACAAGTGTGACAATTCCGGCATCACTTTCAGGAAATGTATCAATTTTCATTTGAGAATTTGGACCTAGATTCATTTGAGACTTATCGATAAAGAGGAGTTTAACGAAGCTCTTGTCTTCAGTTTTGACTTGAGTTCCTTCTTTAAACCACATTCCTTGCTTAATCTGCTGAACACTTCCATCCGGATTTTTCGCCATGGCCGTGCCGCGAACGATGATGACCTTGGCCACATCTGCGCTAGCAAAAGCGAGACTAGAAAAGGTGAAAAGCATCATCAAAAATAAGTTACGAATCATGGTCAATCCTTAAGTAGAACCTTACTTCTTTAGCTTTATCGACATTTTAGGGCTGAACTTAAAAGGGGATCTTAAGCTTATGAAAGTAGGTAAAACAGTGGAATTTGCTGGATAAAAGCGACTCAGATAGTGGTCATTTAGGCTAAAAAACCATCAAACCGATATTGATCATCACTGTCGTGGTGTAGATATTGGTGCGAACACTGTCAGATTCTAGCGTAAGAACCTGCTTAAAGTCCGAGTTATCGAGTAGGGCAACCTGATAAGCTGTTTGGTAAGCAATAAGCAGCTCAATATAGGCAGGGTTCAGATCCTTACTTATAAGTGCTTCTTCTAGCCCGATTGTAAGCATCCAACCACGAGAATTATAGGAATAGCGATACTGTTTCTTATAGGTTCCGCTTTGAACGCTAAAATCTTCAAGTTTAAAAGTATTAATCGACCAGACCGGACCAAGCGCAATATACCACTGCCACTTGGTATTGGGGCGAACATCAAAATAGTAGCGAAGTGTTGGGCCAAAACTGGCGTGATTAAAACTACCTTCACCGTCAACTCTTGTTCCACCTATTTGGTAAGTGAGTTTTTCCATTTCACCAAAAGCGGTGAATGATGTGAGGTTAAATTCAAAACTTTTAAAGCGGTAGCCAAAGTTAGTGTTAAAGCCAACTCCACCAGCATTATCTTCTGAGTGATCGATATATTTAAGATGACTAAAGGCCACTGATCCGCCGGCCTTAAGTGCGAATTCATTTTCGTAAGCATTGGCGCTTTGGATAAAGGAGAGGATGATGAGTGTTAGTAAAATTCTAGAATTCATAAATAAATGAAACTCCAGTTTTACCTTTGCCATCTATAATTGGATAGGTTCGAACTTTGCCTTCGAAGAATCCAAAAAGTGTCATCGGATTGATGGTGTGGCCAATAAACTTCGCCACAGGGTGACCCGTATTAAGTAGCCATAGACTTAAATTTTCAATACCAAGCCCAACGATCGCGCCTAGCACGGGAGTTTGATAAAGATCTTGAACACTGGCCGGTTCAGTATAAATCTCGATGGTAAATTCAAACAATGTGCTTGAGATAAAAGATAAGGCCATAGAGTCGATGCGGTTGTATCCGTTGGCGCGGTAATATAGATAAAGTTGTGAGCCAGAGATAGGGTGAACTAACCAGTTCCAAAAGGGCGTGTCGCGATCAAAAACAACACGACCAAAATTGTCGCCGTATTTTTTAAAGCTTCCTTCTTCTGTGAAGACCGTTGGCTGAGTCAGTGGATAGAGCGCCCATGAGATCCCGTACACGATACCAATATGCTTCCAAGTCTCAAGTTTTGTGTGGGAGCGATCTTTATACTCGTAATGCCATTTAACTTGGCGCTCAGGTTCAGGCGCTTCGTTTTGCGCTGCAAAGCCAAGTGAAGTAAATGATAGACAAAAAATAAGTAAAAAGCTGATTAAGCGCATGGTTCTTATCGATTCACTTCGTGTAGGGTATATTAGCGCAGTGAGTATCACGTAGAGGACGACATGCCAATAAATGACTTAGAACACTATAAAACAGCCTTTTCTGACCATGTTATGGACCTGCAGGAGCGCATCTCCAAGCGCCTGTTTGAAATCGACCCCAGCATCGAGCTAATTGAAGATTTATGGGAGCGAAAAGATCATGTCGGTGCCCCTGGTGGCGGTGGCAGGACTCGCGCTTTTTCTGGCGAAGTAATCGAAAATGGTGGTGTGAATTACAGTAAAGTTTTTGGCAAAATTGACCCGCAGTTTTCAAAGCAACTTGGTGGCGACAGTGATGAAATGTGGGCCAGCGGAATCTCGCTTATTTTGCACCCAAGAAATCCACGCGTTCCGACGGTTCATATGAATTTTAGAATGATTCAAGTCGGAACAAAATATTGGTTTGGTGGTGGCGCCGATCTCACTCCATTTTATCCGCACCCGGAAGATTTCAAATATTTTCACCAGACTTGGAAAGACGTCACCGCTCCCTATGGGCAGTGGGATGCGATGAAGAAAAAATGCGACGAATATTTTGTGAACACTCATCGAGACGGCGAGATGAGGGGGATTGGAGGAATTTTCTTCGATCACTTTAATACAGGTGATCTGGAAGCAGATTTTCAGATGGCAACAAAGCTTTCTGAAGCCTTTATGCCTTCCTATTTTCCTATCGTTGATAAGCGCGTGAAGGAGGAGTTCACGAGCGAAGATGAAGAGTTCATGCTGCATAGACGCGGGAGATACGAGGAATTTAATTTACTCCACGATCGCGGCACCATGTTTGGACTCAAGACAAATGGTAGAACAGATTCTATTTTAATCTCTCTGCCTGCGCGTTGTAAGTACACCTATAGATATGCGCCGAAGAAGGGCTCGCCCCACGAAATGATGTTAGACTTTTATAGGCCAAATGAATGGGCTTGAGCCTAGCAAAAGGGTTTGAAAACTCAAACAATTGATCGGATGAAGAGTCCTAGAATAATTGCTATGATGACGCATCTTAGAAAGTTTATAAGCCAACAAAGGAAAATCTATGAATTCATCACGTCGTTCATTTTTCAAAAAAAGTTTAATGGCCTTGGCCGCACTTCCACTTATTAAATCAACTGAAGTACTTGCTGAAGTAGCTTGCCCACAGGCCGCACCAAAAGATGCAAAAGCCCTAAAGAAACTTTTAGAAGCTGACTCATCAACAGGTAAGCGTCTTGATTACGTTGCTAATGCAGCTGATTCAAAAAATAAGAAATACAAAAAAGGTGATAACTGCGCCGGTTGTAATTTTTATGCCGACAAGAAAGAAGTTGAAAACTACGCACCTTGCTCAATGGCAGCTAATCGCTACGTCGCAAGCTGTGGCTGGTGTAAAAGCTTTAGAGCTAAAAAATAATCTGAAAGATAAAGCCTCACTTAGTGAGGCTTTTTTTATTGGTTGATAGCGCGGGCGAGTTGATCGTTCTCTCTAGCGAAACGATCGAGCTCAACACCCATACGAGCATTAAGGCGTTGTTGTTGCTTGCCACGACTCTCAAGATCTTCAATACGAGCCTGCAGGCGAGTGATCAAATCATCTTTGGACATAATCTCTAGCTGGTGAAGTTCATTGGTCTTGGTTTGCTGATTAAGGGCGACTTCAAGTTCGGCGCGAAGCTTGCTTTCGGCTTGATAGCGCTTCTTTTGCGCTTCAATCTCACGAAATTGACTGCGTTGAACCGCATCCAGTGAGTCTTCATACTTTTGAAGGCGAGCTAGATCGCGAGCGGTTGATTCAAGGGCCACTTCAGTTTCATTAAGCTTGGCACGAGTGGCATCGAGATCCCGCCTCGTTGAATTCAAGACGTTCTTAGTCGAGCTCAGTTCTTGCTCACGCAAATTAATTTTGGCATTTAAAGATTCATTCAGATGATCTTTAGCTTGGGATAAGCGATCGAACTCAGACTTTAAGCTGGAGAGTTGTTCTTTGAGCGACTGTACTTCAGGCTCTCTTGCATCCCACACACCACGACACACATTAAGTGCACCTGTTTGGCGATGAGGCTTAAATAGCGCTTCGTGCGACTGTACGAGATCTTCAAAACTTGCATAGAGCTTAGGCATGCTCACTCCAATCCATGAGTAAGGTTAAGTAGCTGATTCTTAATTGTGACACAGTTTGTCCCGACTGATCAAATAATACTTAAGTGCTTGAAATTGTATGCTGTTTGACAGCTTTCCGGCAAAGCTGTCAACACAATTTAGTGATAGCTCGTGAGGCCCCTGCTAAAAATGCTCAACCAAACAACTGAACACGGAGAAACAAATGAAAAAACTAATGACGATTTTGATGACACTAACACTTTTTATTAGCTCAAATGCAGCCATGGCCAAAGATCTAGCTAACGTTATCAACCTTGATTCTAAAGAAGCTTTCTTTCAAGACTATAGCGAGAAAATGGACGCTTCTAAAAAACAAATGAAAAAGCTTCTTAAAAAAGACGACGCGTTTCTTGAAAAACACCTTGGCCAATATGTTGTAGCTCTAAAAGAAAAACAAGAAGAACTTCTTTTTGATCTTGGGCTTGATCATGTTTCAACCAATCGCGAAGTTATCGAAGTTATGATGAGCGATGAAGGGCAAAAGATCATTGTTAATCATATGGAAGTTAAAATGGCCGAAGCCGGTGGATTTGAAGCTTTCAAGTCAAATATGGAAACAGTTTCAAATAATAAAGGCTTCATTGGCGGCTTCTTTAGAGCAATCATCAACGCTGTAGCAACTGTTGTCTTTTGGATTTTCGTTTATCCATTCATGCTTCTTATGGTGATCACTGGTGCTTGGTACTAAGAGAGTTGAGTAAATAGCTTATCGATCATACTGTGCTCTACATCTCCATGTAGGGCACATCCTAACTCTAAAAGATAAATCATCATAAACTCTTCATCTTTTGCCTGCGGAAAAATAGATCTGAACACGGCGAATAATTTCTGCTCACCATCTCTGATCACGTCACCTAATTCACTTTCAGCGCGACGATTAAGATAAAATAAGACAAGCAGGTAGGGCATTTTTTTGAGCTGCTCAAGCACAACTTTAATTCGCTCTTTTGGCTCAACTGGTTCAATCCCTTCAAGATTAAAAACCGTTTGCACCATAAACTTCATGGCCTCATTAAGAAGCTTTTCTTTTTCTTTACCGTAATAATAATAGATGAGAGTTCGTGAAACTCCAGAGTCGGCAGCCACCTGGGAAATGGTCCAAGACAGATGGCCCTTATTCACTTCAAGCTTAGTGACACTATTGAGAATCTTATAGTGAAGATCGCGCTCTTCGCTAGCGGTGCGTTTCATTAGAAGTCTGGAGCAATATAGACTTCAATTTCTGGATCATACTCATCGCGAAGAATACCTTTAATCGCTTCGAGTGTGCCGGTAGTGGAACTTGGACAAGTGCCACACGCACCTTGATACTTCACCACTAGGATATGATCTTCGTAGCTCATGGCGACGATATCGCCACCATCACCTTGAAGACCTGGGCGAATGGTGCGATCAAGAATCTCTTCGATCTTTGTCAGCTCAGGCGAGAGGTTACGACGGCGCTCAGCCTCTGGGTCTGGATCAAAATAGTCTGGGTTATGATCGGGAAGGCCTTGAATGATGGCCTCAATGATTTTTGGTTCAACGTTTTCCCATTCTTCGTAGTTAAACTTAGTAACGGTCACAACATTGTCAAAAAAGTGGAGTTGATCCACGCCGCGAATCATAAACAGCTTAAGTGCTAGCTTATTTTCTCCACACTCCATGGGAGATTTATAACTTGAATTGCCTTCGAGTTTAAACGGCTTTTCAGCAATGAACTTCAAAGCATTTGGGTTTGGTGTTGGCTGAATGTCTAAATCAATAGTTTGTTGTTCCACTATATCCTCACGCTAGCATTGAGACGGCCTTATGCACGCCTGCTACTAATGTATCCACTTCTTCTTTAGTATTATAAAAACAGAAACTGGCCCGAGTAGTTCCAGTAATCTTAAAACGTTTCATGAGCGGTTGTGTGCAATGGTGACCGGTGCGAACCGCGATACCTTGTTGATCGAGCAGTGTGCCCAGATCTTGCGGGTGAACACCGTCGATCACAAAAGAAATGACGGCGCTTTTATTTTTTGCGGTACCAATAATTTTTAATCCGGGAACTTCAATAAGCTTGGCGCTAGCATAAGTTAAAAGCTCGTGTTCAAGCTCACTGATGCGGGCCAGCCCAATCTCATTGATATAGTCGATTGCCGGCTTGAGTCCGATCACGCCCGCAATATGGGGAGTGCCGGCTTCAAACTTGTGTGGCAGATCGTTATAAGTTGTTTTTTCAAACGTGACTTCATCTATCATATCGCCGCCGCCTTGCCACGGTGACATCGCATTTAGCAGTTCAGTCTTGCCAAAGAGGACCCCAACGCCGGTTGGGCCAAACATCTTGTGGGAAGAAAAGGCTAAGAAATCGCAATCTAGGGCTTGCACATCAATTGGTAGGTGAGCGATGGCCTGTGCGGCGTCGACAAAAGTGAGAGCACCAGCTTGATGGGCCAGCTCAATCATTTCTTTGGCCGGATTAATTGTTCCAAGCGCATTTGAGATGAGATTAAAAGACACCATCTTAGTTTTGGAACTTAAAAGCTTTTTATACTCTTCGAGAATAATATCGCCATGATCATCGATGGGAGTCTCGACAACTTTAGCCCCGGTGCGCTCAGCTATGAGCTGCCAAGGAACGATATTGGAATGGTGTTCAAGCGTGGTCAGTAGGATCTCATCACCGGGCTTCAGATTACTTGCACCCCAAGACCAAGCGACTAAATTAATTGACTCCGTCGTGCCTTTGGTAATGATGACTTGTTCGCGAGTCGGAGAATTAATTAACTCTTTTAGGCTATCGCGTGTTGCTTCAAACTGCATGGTGCCGGCTTCGGATAGGTAGTGAACGCCTCTATGAATATTAGCGGCGTCCATCGAGTAGTGCTGATTGACGGCCGCAATGACTGGCGCACACTTGATCGTCGATGCAGCGTTATCCAAATAGATCAACGGTTTGCCGTGAACTTTTCTTGTAAGCTCAGGGAAGTCTTGGCGAATTTGCTCTAAGCTTTTCATTGCTCGAATTTCTCCAATGCAAATTGCTCAAAATTATCAAACAATAGATTGTTAACCCATGTTTGAAGCACTTGAGATTCAATTCTTAAAACGGCGTCACAAGCAAAAGCGTGGCACAGCATCTTTTGAGCTTTGTCTTGTGGTAAGCCTCGAGAGCGCAGATAAAAAACTTCTTCTGCTGAGAGTTGTCCAACGGTTGCTCCGTGGGCACATTTCACATCATCTGCGTGAACCAGAAGTTGAGGTCTGGTGTCGACGTGGGCCTTCTTGGATAAAACGAGATTTTTGTTAAGCTGTGAGGCATCGACTTTTTGCGCATCTTTTGCGATTTCAAGTCGGCCAGTGAAAACGCCGCGAGACTCATCATCAAGCACCATTTTAAAGAGCTGATCTGAAGTCGTATGAGCGGCCTTATGATTAAGTGTGACGTGTTGATCGGCGTGTTGCTTGCCACGAAGAGCGAACAATCCGTGAGCATTAACGTGAGCGCCGGACTCATTGATATCAGCGATAAAATCTTGGCGCATCAGTTTTGAGCCAGCAGCAAAAACGAAACTATCTAAAGTCGCGTCTCTGCCGAGTGATGCAGTTGTAGAAGCGATATGAACTTGCTCGGCACCACCAATGACGGTTTTAATATGCTGAACTTTCGCCGCAGCTTTCACATCAATTGTAGTCTTTGGAGAGCATAGAGAGTGATGTTCTAGATCTGGACTAAAGGCTTCTAGAAAAGCTACCTGGGCCATAGACTCAACAACAATCTCAAGACTTGGAGCCATCTCTTGATCGTGAATGATGATAATCGGCTGCTCAATCACGGCCTTGGCCGCCACTGTCAGGGTTAGGGTCGACTTGGCATTAAGCGCGTTTAGAGCATTAGAGAAGTCATTCAGCGTGTTGGCTGTGACCTTTGCTTCTTTGACAGTGATCTCTTTTGGCAGGTTTGATTTTGATTCATCAAGCTTTGCGTCTTTAAAATAAACTCTATAGGGCGAGAGATCCAAAAGTGCCTGATCAATGGTGCACTTTGGAGAACTTAAGCTGCCGCTGATAAATTTATCAGGATTGGTATACTTCCAAGATTCGTTCTTTCTTGTCGGTAAACCATTTTGAGCAAGCCATGCCTTGGCCAAATCGGCATTGGCGCCAGCATGATTTCCTAAAATATGATCGAGTGTCGTTTGTGTCATTATTAACCCTTAATCAGCCAGTCGTAGCCTTTCTTTTCAAGTTCTAAGGCCAATTCTTTGCCGCCAGACTTGATGATCTTGCCTTGCCATAAAACGTGGACGTAATCGGGCACGATATAATCAAGTAGTCTTTGGTAGTGAGTGACCAATACGACGGCGTTATATTTTGTCTTTAGTGTGTTCACGCCCTTTGCAACTGTTTGAAGAGCGTCGATATCGAGACCCGAATCGGTTTCATCAAGCAGGGCCAGGCGTGGATTTAAAACCGCCATTTGTAGGATTTCATTTTTCTTTTTCTCACCGCCAGAAAAGCCAGTGTTAACGGCGCGATCTAAAAATGATGAATCCATAGAAAGTAGTTCGAGCTTAGGGCGAATATAGGCGCGAAACTCGTCTTCTTCCATTGGCTTGGTGCCGTGGTGAGCACAAACAGCGTTATAGCTCTCACGAAGAAAATGTAGGTTTGTTACACCAGGAATCTCAACCGGGTATTGAAAGCCCAAGAAGATGCCTTCTTTGGCGCGATCATCTGCTTCAAGTTCGAGTAGGTTCTTATCTTTTCTGTTTACCGAATAAACAACTTCACCTTGCGTGACTTCAAAAGAAGGGTGGCCGGCGATAACTTTGGCCAGAGTTGATTTACCAGAGCCGTTTGGCCCCATGATGGCGTGAACTTCACCAGCTTTGATCTCAAGGTCAATCCCTTTAAGAATTTCCTTATCGTCGTTTACGCGGGCATGTAGATTTTTAATCTTGATCATAATTTTTCCTAACCAATACTGTTTTCTAGTTTCATTTCTAATAATTTAACTGCTTCAACTGAGAACTCGAGAGGAAGCTCTTTGAAAACTTCCTTACAAAAGCCATTAACGATCATGGAGATACATTTTTCGCTATCGAGTCCGCGGCTTTTTAAATAGAACAATTGGTCTTCACTAATTCTTGAAGTCGATGCCTCGTGTTCTACCGTGGCCGTGTCATTTTTAACGTCGATATAAGGGAATGTGTGAGCACTGGATTTATCACCAACCAGCATCGAATCACATTGAGAATAATTTCTTGCTCCGTGGGCCGATGGCATGACCTTGACCAGACCACGATAAGCATTGCTACTTTGTTCGGCCGAAATACCTTTGGAGATAATCGTTGACTTGGTGTTCTTGCCGATATGGATCATCTTTGTGCCAGTATCGGCCTGCATTTTATTATTAGTCAGTGCGACTGAATAGAATTCGCCTTGGGAGTTATCACCAATCAAATTACATGATGGATATTTCCAAGTGATGGCCGAGCCTGCTTCAACCTGAGTCCAAGAAACGTACGAGTTTTTACCTAAGCAGTTAGCGCGTTTGGTAACGAAATTATAAATCCCGCCCTTGCCCTCTTTGTCACCGGCGTACCAGTTTTGCACAGTAGAGTAGCGGATGGTGGCATTATCAAGTGCAACCAATTCAACAATGGCCGCGTGAAGTTGGTTTTCATCACGTTGAGGAGCAGTACAGCCTTCCAAATAATTCACATAACTGCCTTCATCGGCAACGACGAGTGTACGTTCAAACTGGCCGGTCTCTTTAGCGTTGATTCTAAAGTATGTAGATAGATCGAGGGGACATTTAACGCCTTTTGGAATGTAGACGAATGAGCCATCAGAAAAAACGGCAGCGTTAAGTGCGGCGAAATAATTATCGGCCGGAGGAACAACCGTTCCAAGATATTTTTTAACCAGTTCAGGATGCTCGCGAACGGCCTCTGAAATTGAACAGAAAATTACGCCAACTTTTTCCAGATCTTCTTTGTAAGTTGTAGCAACTGATACTGAGTCAAAGACGGCATCGACGGCGACGCCTGAGATACGTTTTTGTTCGCCTAGTGGAATACCTAGCTTTTCAAACGTGGCCAAGAGTTCGGGATCAACTTCATCGAGTGAGCCCAGGCTTTCTTTCTTTTTTGGTGCCGAATAATAATAGAGATCTTGGTAATTAATTTTTGGGTAATTCAGATGGGCCCAAGTCGGCTCTTCCATCTTGAGCCACATTCTATAGGCTTTAAGACGGTAATCGAGTAACCACTGAGGTTCTTGCTTTTTAGCAGATAAAAGCGCGATGACTTCTTCGTTTAAGCCGCGTGGAAACTCTTCAGTTTCGATATCAGTAAAGAAACCATACTTGTACTCATCGCCTTGTGAGCCCAAAGTTTTGGTTTGGTCTTTGTTATCAGATTCCATCAGTTTTTCCTTCGTACTGCCAGGCCGGTAGTGGAAGAGTTGGGCCCGAAGTAAGTAGTTGGTCGATATTTAAATTTTCTAAAAAACTAGTGACGTGCTTATGCAGTTGAGTCACTGGCGTCACGATATTGCAGGTGCCGTGAAGTTCGCACATGCCTTTATTTCCCATGCACACATTAGCGGCTTCTTGCCCTTCGATAGCGCGAGTTAATTGCATAAAAGAGATTTGGCTTAGATCACTCGAGAGAGTATAACCACCCTTGATGCCTTTGAGCGAAGTCAGCCAACCGGCCTGATTCATGGCCTGAAGAACCTTGGCCATCGTATCAAAAGGCATGCTGTAGGCTTCACAAAGTTCGCGCGCACTAGTCAGCGTCTGTCCGTCTTTAACCGACATATGCTTAAGCGCAATCAGCGCGTACTCGACTTTTTTCGTGATTTTAAGCACTTGTAGCCTCTTTATTTAACAATTACGCATTCTTAGCGTGAAATAGGGCTTTTGAAAACCTATTTCATAAGAAGTCTAACATTAAATAGGGCTAAAATTGTCTTATTTTTGTAAACTGGCTCTAGGTCGTGATTTTTACTTATTTTGAAATTTTTAATATATAGGTATATAATATAACTATGAATAGTGATCTCTTAAAACCTCTTAGTGACCTTAATAACTGGCTAGCAAGCGAGGAGCTTGATATTCAATTGGTTGTCATTGGTGCTTTCGCTATTCATTTACATGGTTTTTCTAATCGTATGACTATGGATATTGATACCGTTACGCCATTAACTGACAATAAGCTTTTGCAACAAATAAATGAGATTGGTGAAAAATACGGTCTACCACGATGGCTGAATGATCAGGCTGATAATCTTATTATGCCTGATGATTTTGAAAAAAGACTGTTAGTAAATAGTGACTTCTCACACATCAAGCTATTTTATGTTTCAAGGTTAGACCTCATTAAACTTAAAGTTGCCGCATATTTCTACCGTGGCTCCAATGACTCTAAAGACAAAGATGACCTCATATCGCTGAAATTAACACTTGGCGAACTTGAAGAAGCACTTCGTTTTCTTAAACAAAAACATAGTCCTGACACATCGAAGTTTAAGGCTGACTTTAGCGCAAGACTTATGGAGATCTCGCATGAGCTCAATAATCTCGTCCAAAGATAAGTCCTTAGAAGACTTTCTTAGTAGATTGATCTATTTAGGCGGAAACCTCGGCATTAAACCGAAGATCAAGCAGTATGTTGATATCGAAGAGTTTATCGTAGAGGCAACGCTCTTTATGGATGTTGATTCTCGAACTACTCAATGTATTTTGAATTGGATTTATTTTGTGTCGCCGTACCTGTCGCCATCAAAATTAAGGCGAGTATTAAAAATGAGTGAATATAATGCAAAGTACTTGGGCCAGTTTGTTCAAGTTATTGAGTCGCATAGCCTCAATGCTCAAAATTGGGCAATTCTGGATGAATTTGTTTTAAAGTCTGAAAAGATTAAGTTTGCACCAAATTTTCAAAAATACTTAAAGACAAAGCCCTATATATTCAAGAATTGTCCAGAATTACAATTTAGAATGGAAGGGCATACTCAAGTTCTAGCAGACCTAAAGGCCTATCTAAAAAAGAATGCCAACTTCCATAGCTTGTACAAAATAGCCAAAGACACGTTTAATCCGCGAAACAGGATTAACTACGAGTATGCCTTGCTGCAATATAGGTTATAAAGAAGCAATTTACGCCGCGCGAACGCTTTCGACTTTTTCTTTTAGAATTTCAAACCACATAAAATCGAGTTCGCGATCATTGGTGTGAGTAAGACAGTCTTCAACGAGGTAGCTAAAAGCTTGCCATTCATTTTTTCCATCTTTCATCAATAGATCGATTGTCCACTGACCTTGAACTTCAGGTTTATCCCAGCCGTAGTATGTTGAGAGTTTTTGAGCGATAGCAGGGTAAACGGTAAGTATATTTTGAGTCGTCATCATGACCTCCTTAACAAAAATCTTATCGGCCGCAGTTCCTTCATGGGACGCGGTCAGGTATTATATCAAATATATCATTAGTTTGCGATAGGATTCGTTAATGCCTTATATGTTTGGTCAACTCAATGACATCAAAGCCGCTACAGCTATTTGTAACAAGCTAGA
>PBCC01000029.1 GCA_002716825.1 Halobacteriovorax sp.
CCCCAAGTAAGTTTATTACTCGGGTCGGTCTCATTCGGGGTACCGCCAATGCCGCTCCAATCATTAATTGTGATAACACTACCTGAGTAGGCCGTAGCATTGATATTTCTTTGAGTTCCGGCCCCACCTTGCTCATAAAAGCCAATCGTATTCCAACTGACAGGGGCACTTGCTGAGGCACCAAGAGTCATGGCGTAGCCATTAGTTTGAATATAATTGAAATCACCATTTTGAATAAATTGCAGGCTTCCCGTCAGATTAACGCCAGCTGTTTGAGTTCTTGAGATTGAAAAATAATTAAGATTAAGTGCACCAGCGACATTGAGGGTGAAGCGTCCGCCGTTATAGGCATCTAATGATGCAATATTACCAGCACTACCATTAAGTAGGAGAGTTCCTGCAGCACCAATAGTCAGTGTGCGGCCATCACCAATTTCAACACGACCACCAGCTTCAACTCTAAGAACACCATTAACAGTGAGGTTTCTTTGCACTCTAAAAGTAGAACCATTCTTTACGATAACTGAGGCTCCACTTGGAATTGTAACATCAGCAGCGGTCGACATAATATCAAAGTCAGAGTTCAAATTAATGACACCAGCACCAGCATCGATAATAAACTCGTTGTGAATAAATGGATGAGAGCCGATATTAACAGTCGTTGGGTTTCCAATTTGTAAAATAGAAAGGTCATCGTTCAAATCAAAAAACTGTTCAGCAGTTCCGTCCATATAAACAGTAAAACCACTACCGACTGGGTCGCTCATTTGGAACGCATTGGCGCTATAACTTCTAAAGTAATCGCCTTCAATCGTAAGTGTTCTATTGCGATCGACAGTCAAAAGACCCGATTGAATTTCAAAACAACCTAGTGTGATATTTCTATTGGGATAGTCAGGGAAGTACCAGTCGGATTCGACCACAGCATTTTCTGTATTAGTGCTTGGCCAATTTCTTGGGTTCCAGTTGTTGTTTCTATCCCATCTAGAAGAGCCTTCGTCGGCTTGCCAAGTTCTCGTGTTCGCGCCACAAGCTGCATGGGCTTGACTTCCAAACATCAAGGCGATGAAAAAAAATAAAAGCAGTGAATGTGTTCTCTTAAACAAATTCATATACATAGTTAAGCACTGTATCGGTATATTTGAGCAATTTAATGCTAGCGCTAATTGTAAAGCTTTGATCACAAAGGGATCACTATAAAATTAGCCCTTTAGCCTAGTAAAGTGTCTCTAAAGAATCATGCATTGAACAGGCAAAGGCCCTAAGACTTTCTGACTGCAAACTATTATTGCTAGATGGTTTGACTCGGGTACTTGTTGAGATGATGAGCGAGAATGAACTTAAGCCAGGTATTAAGCCCGGTTGTCTCTGAAAACTTGAGATAAACTCCGGCGGAACTACCAGCATCAGTATTAAACACCCAGGCAACGTGAGCATTTAAAGATATTTGTCGCGATTTACCGACAATATTGATTTCAATGATTTCTCCCTCTGTTAGAGCGTCACTCTTTTCAAGGTTGAGGCAAATTCCATCGAGAGAAATATTATGTGTCTGCGCTTTGATCTCTTCGCCAGCAACGCCAATGACTGAAAGTTCTAGTTTGGTTTCATAGCGAGGAAAAATGCGCTGTGAAGGGTCAGTACCATCTATTGGAGGAAGCTTATGTTTTTCACAAAGCGCCAATAACTCTTCATCAAGTTTCGTTTCATCGACAGTATTGGGATCAACTAAAATAATCTGGCTATATTGTTCGTGTTGATTGATCACGATGGCCGAAAGATCTTTTTCAAGTCCATTTACATCTTCTAAAACTTCCTCTTCGCATAACGCACGAATACGAATCATCGAACGAATAACCGCAGCGTGGGCATAGGCCGGAGTACCAGACTTTACACCATCGCCATGCAGGGCGAATTGGTGATCAACATGAACAAAGCGAAAAGTATTACTCATATTGAAATGATACGATTAAAATAGAAATTCATCCACTATTAAAGGAATAATATCAAAGAGCTAATTGTTACCTTACACAACTTGAATAAGCATGGAGGGCAGGAGCGCACCATGTTCGAAAATCTCCATCGCCTAGCAATGATGGGGTGGAACATCACTGTGTACGCTTATAATTTTGGCGATTGGCCCTCTGATATCCCTGTAAAATGGATTGAAGTTCCCGGCAAAAAAATACCGACTAATTTACTTAAGAATTTATGGTTTTCGCTTTATACCTATTTCGCTCTAAAAAATACCAAAATTCCGGTGATGACGGCGGGCACTTGTTCATGGCAAGCCGATATTCGCGTTGTTCATTTCGTGCACAAAAGTTTTCTAAGTTTAATTAAAAAAGGTCGCGCGCCTTATCCCAATGATCGAACAATTATACACCGTTTATATCAAATGCTATTCGCTCGCATCGAAGTAGCTTTTGAGCACTTGTTTTTTAAACACACCAAACTTTTTATTTCTGTATCTAAGCAAATCGCCAAAGAAGTTGATGATCTGGTTCGCCCAAAAAAAATTCCAAGTAAAGTGATCTATCATGCTCCTGATGCCGCAACTTATATCAAGGAAAAGCACGGCAATCGCTTTCTCTTTGTCGGTGCACTCGATCGAAAGGGGATTGATAAGGCCCTGCGCGTGTTAAGTCTATTACCATCCCAGGATTGGACTTTCGATGTGGTCGGTACGGGAGATCTGCCGCGCTGGAAAAAACTGGCCGAGTCCTTAGGCATAAATGAGCGCGTAATTTTTCATGGGGCGACACCGGCAGCCGAGTTTTTCGCCGCCAGTGATTTTTTAATTTTTCCAAGTAATTATGAACCATTTGGTTTGGTCGTTAGCGAAGCCGCTTCCAATCACTGCTTGCCCATCGCTTCCAGTGAGTGTGGGGCCATGGAGCTTTGGCGCGATCGTCCCGAGTGGTTAAAACTCTCAAGCACTGACGATGATGCCTTATGGGCGGCGGCGATTGAGAAAGTTTTCTTTAGTCGCGATCTACGCCATCAATTAATCACGTCTTGTCGCAGTGATTTTAGTAAATGGAGTTGGGATCAATCGGCCAAGGCCTATGAAGATGCGCTCTTACCCTTTATGAGGCAGGCGTGAAGAAAATTAAAATCTTAACTATCGGTCACTCTTACGTCGTTGCTGCTAATCGTACTTTTATACATGAGCTGGCCAAAGATCCGCGCTACGACATTACCATGGTTGCGCCTGAACGAATGGACGCGGCACTTCGAAGTATTGAATACGAAGAGGAGACGACGAGTCAGATTAAGATCAT
The DNA here is from genome assembly GCA_002716825.1 of Halobacteriovorax sp. Lineage (GTDB taxonomy): Bacteria > Bdellovibrionota > Bacteriovoracia > Bacteriovoracales > Bacteriovoracaceae > UBA4207. The sequence goes on from PBCC01000029.1 coordinate 3,285, forward strand.
CAAGCAGCCGGTAAGATTGACGAAGAAGATTCATTTCTTCATGTACCGCGGGCTAGATGAAGTTATTAAGCCCGGTGCTTTTGATTTTATTCACCTATGGGAAGAGCCGTATATCTTTAGTGGTTATCAAATTGCCAAGAAGGCGAAGATGGCCGGCATTCCGTACTTCTTTGTGACCTATCAAAATCTTAATAAGCGCTATCCGTTTCCTTTTAGCTATTTTGAGCGCTACGTGGTCAAACACTGCAAATATTGGGTGACTGGCGCCAAGCTGGTTTACGAAACATTGATTAAACGCGATTATCCTGTCAACAAAAACAAAATGATCTCACTCAGTATTAATGACAATATTTTTTATCCGGCCAAAGATGCAGCTGAAAAAGAATCAATTAAAAGTGAGCTTGGTTTAAGTGGCACCCTCATTTGTTTTCTAGGACGTATTGTGGCCGATAAGGGGATCGATATTCTTTTACCGGCGCTTGAAAATATTAAAGAACCATTTAGTTTATTAATTCTTGGTGCGGGACCTGATCAAGAAAAAGTTGAGCAGTGGGTGAGTCGTCACCGTTTGCAAGATCGGGTTAAGATCATCTTGGCCAAGCACCATGAAGTGCCCAAGTACCTACGCGCCTGTGATATCGTCGTGGCGCCCAGTCAGACCATGCCCAATTGGGTCGAACAATTTGGCCGCATGTTGGTTGAGGCCTTCGCCTCTGAAGTCGCCGTGATTGGTTCAACTTCTGGTGAGATTCCCTACGTGATTGGTGATGCCGGTCTTGTGGTGAATGAAAAAGATATCAATGCTTGGACCAAGGCCATCTCAAAACTTCTTAGTGATGATGAATTTCGAAGAGACTTAGCCGCCAAGGGGCGCGCTCGCTATCTCGAGCATTTTCAAATGTCACAGGTAAGTAAAAAGTATAGTGAGCTGTATCAGAGTATGCTGGATTATCGTTGGCACTTGGGACAATAAAAAGTCCCACGCTGGGCAAGTAAAATCTTTTTAACTTCAGTTTCTTTGCATAGACCGCATGTCTTTTGCCAAAACACCATCAGGTTATTCAGTCCATCGCCAAGACTTCCAGTGGTGTCAGAATAACCACCAGAAAAAGCTACGCCATTATTTTTAAGACTGCCTTCAAGTAAGGAGCGAGTGCCAGAGATAATCTTGTCACATTCGGCGCGTGTAACTTTGCCTGCGCGTCTGGTAGGTCTTATGCCTGCTCTGGCACAAATTTCATTGGCAATATAATTACCAGAGCCTGCGAAATATTTTTGATCGAGCAGAAAAACTTTAAGCTGACGCTCAGGATATTTTTTTAGAGTCTGCCAAACATACTCAGCGTTAAAGTCTTCACTTCCAATATCAACTCCAAGCTTGGCCATCTCTTTTTGATACATCGGTTCGTTACAAAAACGAAGCACACCAAAACGTCTTGGATCAACGTAGGCCATAAATAGTGGGCCATCGCGGTTACTACCTATCAGTTGTAGGTGAGTGTGTTTTTCAATAACTTTCTTAGTCGATAGTCGCCATCCTCCCGACATACCAAGATGGGAGAGTAGGTGATGAATCTTACCTTTGTTATCAACAAAGTGCAGATCCATTAACTTACCCTTACGCTCAATCTTCACAAGTGACATGTTTTTCGGAAGAAAGTGTCGCTCGCTCTTACCAGTTAGTGATCCGATCACATCGGATTCTTCCACCGTTTTTACAGTGAATGGCAGCGTCTGAGAGAGCTGTGAGCGTATTGTTTCAACTTCGGGTAATTCAGGCATAAAAATATTTTAGTACAGAACAGGGGAGAAAGGGAGAGTTAAAATAATACAACTCATATAAATAAAATGTAGGGCGATAAGATTTGAAAGTTAGTATTTAAAGATAAGGCAGAGCTTCCTGACAAGTGTGGTGGAGCCTCTTTTGGAACCTTTTTAAAATCTTTTAATTTAAAATCGTTACATAGCTAAATGATATGGGGGATTAATGAAGCATGAGGATGCTCGTGGCTATTTGAGTGAGCTGCAAGAACAAATTAATTTAGACTGGTTTGATACGATCTGTTTCTATTCACAACACTATTATGGACCTCGTGATATTGAAGAGGAACAAAAAAATAGAATTTTGATGCAGCTTCTTAAGTATGAGCTGACAAGTAGTATCCCTGAACCTTCTGTTCAGAAGTATGATGTAAAAGTCTTGGAAGATGGAGGAAGTAAGCATACGCTGGATTACCTGGGTAACTTTTCCAATTTTTCTAAACTTTCACAGAACATAAGCTTTGACTTTAATTGTCCAGTAACGGTTGTATTTGGAACCAATGGAGCAGGGAAGTCTTCTGCATGTAAAGCAATTCGTGTTTTATCAGACAAAAATGATATCAAAAGTCCACTTCGGAATGTTCACTTTGATTCAAAAAAGTCTGCAGGTTTTGACTTTCGATTTAGTGATAATAATGAAACGCTAAGGTGGGAAGATGAGCAAGAGCTAGGTAAATACTCTGATCAAGTCAAGTATTTTGATTCTCAAATTTCTATTTCGTCCACAAATAAAAGTCCCGATGCTAATAAGGTTGTAGAAGTTCAACCATTTAAATTAGATATATTCGACTTTCTTGATTCAAACCTTTCTGGAGTAAAGGCTCAGGCTGAGACTTATTTGGAAGAGGCCATGAAAACAATTGAAGAACAACATAAGGAGCTCATCACTCATCTTGCCGTAAAGGGACATGAGATTCCTACAGAGCTTAATTTCTCAAGAGGAAAGGATGGTCTAGAACAAATCAAAAACTCTCTTAGTAAAGTTTCAGGATTTACTGAAGAAGAGTCTAGTGCTTTTGATAAGGCTGTCACAGAAAGAACAGAGATTCAAAAGGAGATATCTCCCGAAGGAAGAAAAACACTGGGTGTAGAGCTAGAACTTATAGAAGGTGTCTTTAAACTGATTGAGAGACTACGAACTAGAGTTGGAGAAATGAATATTAGTTCCGTTGCTGATATGAAGAAAGAACTTTTGAAGCTTAGGGAAGAACAGAAAGGGGATATTCAATTCTTAGTTCCAGATAAGGTAAACTTAGGTAAGTTTAAGGAATTCTTGAAGCAATCAAAAGATGTACTAGATTATGAGAATACAGAGTTTAAGGAATGTCTTTTTTGTAAAAGACCACTTGAAGGTGACTCTTTAGAAATAATTCAAAAATACTACAAGTTTCTAAAGAGCGACTTAGAGCATAAAATTTCTATAATAGAGAGAAAACTAAACTCTCATGAAGAAATCAAGGTGAAGATAGCCGATTATAATTTTGAAGATGCTATAAAACCTTTTCCAGAAGCACTAATGGTGATTCAGGAATCTCTTAATGAAAAAATACAGATATTAAAAGAGTACTGCGCAGTAGGTGATTCGTCGATTCTATCTAGGGTGGAGAAGCATGGTTTGGATTCATGGACAAGACTTTTTGATATGGAATTCTCAGTTGCTAAGGAGATTTTATTACAAAAAACAACAAATTTAAAAGATCTTGATAGAAATATATCTGCAAGAAATAAGCGAGTCATAGAATTGTCTGAGAGGATTTCTAACTACGAATTTATAAAGTCTTTGCTTGAAAAGAAAGCTGAGATTGGCGAGTGTAAAAGCCTAATAGATAAATATCTGCGAGATTTATCTAACTTTCAGGATATTAACTTTAGACAGCTAAAAAGAAAAATCACAGAGAAGGCAAAAGAAGCCAATAGTGCGTTAGTTATAAACGACTTTAAGGAAAAGTTATCTGTCCAGTATCGGGACTTAACGGAGAAAAATATAGATGCTTCAGGGTTTGTTCTTAAAAATGCTGCAGGAACAGGAGGAGATAAGGTAGATTTGAAGGCAACAGTTGGAGGGCATCCAATTAGTCGAGTTTATAGCGAGGGAGAACAGAAAGTTTACTCTCTTGCACTTTTTTTTGCTGAAGCTTATTTCGAAAAAAAGAATGTTATTGTTTTTGATGACCCAGTTTCAAGCTTGGATTACAACTATGTGGGGAATTTCTGCCAGAAGTTAAAGAATTTCATAAGAGAGACTGAAAAGCAGGTAATTGTTTTTACCCATGATTGGTATTTTCTAAAAGATTTTCAAGACCAGTTGGCAAGAAATAAATTTAAGGAAGGTAAAGACTTTAAAGTGTATGTCCTCGAAAATTGCAGTAATTTATTTATCAATGTTGAGAGAGAGGATGATCTCAAACAGAAGATCTCATCCTTGCTCTCAAGCCAAGATACAATTACAACAAAAGAGAGAGAGGACTTATGTTCTTACATGAGGAGATTAACAGAGGTTATTATTAATACGAAGGTGTTCAATAAGCAACGTACGCAATATAAGAGAGACAAGTTAAACCCTAGTGTCTTTTATGAATATACTAGCATGAAACCTCTTACAGAAGAGGAAGCATCAAGATTTAGTGATCTTTACTCTAAGTTGAGTCCATATTTGCACGATAATCCAGCGGATTTTTTTCAAGATACCGATAGGGAAGTTTTAAAAACTAGATATGAAGAACTATTAGCTTTGGAGAATGCGATTAATGAAAGATGAGGTGTTATGAATGTAGAGAGATCCGACATACTTCAAAATGCGCTTGATTCTATTGAATTGGGAATGGATGACTTTGAATTGGGAGAGCACAAAAGGATTGTGAGTGCTGTAAGGAATTTTTATGCAGGGGTTCTTTTGCTAGGAAAAGAGTGCCTAGTTCGTTCTGTTCCTGGTGAAAATGGGATGCATATAATCTCTTCTCGTTATACCCCTTTTATTGATGAAGGTGATTCAAAACTAAAATATAGACCAGTTGGCACAAAAACTATTGATATTGAAGAGATGAAATCACGCTTTAGGGATTTCGGACTTAAGTGGCCTGAGTCGAACATTAATAATCTTCAAAGACTAAGAAATAATTTAGAGCACTTTCACGCAAAGGAGTCCACTAGTCAGATGCGCGAGATAATAAAGGAATGCTTTCCAATTATTGAAAACTTCTTTGAGATTTTAGGGCTTGATCCTTCTAGAGAGATTAGTGATGCTTGGTCAACAATGTTGAAGGAAAAGGAATTCTTTAATGATGTTCAAGGTAAGTGCATCAAGAGTTTTGCTTCAATTGAGTTTCCTGTTGAATTAGATTTTTCTAATCTAAAGTGTGAAATCTGTGAATCATCACTTATTTACCAAGCCGATGAAAGCAATAAATATTTGTCGGATGTTGAGCTTAAGTGCAAATCTTGTGGGGAGGATTACGTTGCCCCTCATGGATTCCCAAGAATGGTAGTTGATCAGCTGTGTGGTGCAGATGATTATAATTCTGTTAAAGGTTCTGGGGAGGGAGTTATCTTTGACTGTAATTCATGCGGCGAAGATACATATGTAAGCACTAGTGATGTTAATATTTGTTTTTTTTGTGAAGAAAGTGTCGGAGGTGAGTGTGTTCGCTGTGGCGATGGTCTTGGTATTGAAAATCAATCAATAAACAATCCTAGCAGTTGTGATTATTGCGATCATATGATGTCAAAAGACGACTAAGAGATTTGGAGATTGGAGAGTTTTTTTGAAAGGATTAAGTGATTTTTATCAAAGGCTTATAAGTATTAAGAATCTTGTTACAAGTGGTGAACATGAAAAGCTTGGAGAAAGTGCAATTAATGGAATGCTTAATTTTCTCGAACAAGTAGATGTAGCAGTTGGGAAAGGACAAGTTAAGTTAAAGCGGGCTGCTCAAGACGAGTACCTTGTAAATGGGTTCCATTAAATGGGTTCCATCATACTTGGCCGGGAGCACTGCTTACGTTTAAGTCTTAAGGAGCCTGTATATAAGCAGCCTGTATACGCAGGCATTCAACAATACTTGTCGATACTAAATAGCCCTAAGTTATGGAAGATTTCTTCAACTTTCATTATTTCGCTTTGAATTTTTAGTTGCATGCTAAAATCGGTTTAATGAATATACTCCTAACAATCATTTTTAGTTTTACTTCACTTTCTCTATTGGCGGTGGACACTGTCGATGTCGCACACTGTGGGGCTAAGCCAGGCTTTCTGGAAAATCTCTTTACCAACGCCCAAAGCATTAGAGTGAAGTGTATCGATGAAGCATATGAAGCCAATCGTATAAAAGTCTTAGACGAGGCCAATGAACTCTCAGATATGATCAAGGCCATGGCCGTAGAGCTCGAGCAGACTGCCTATGAGTACACCTATGGAATGGTGAAATGCGAGCCTAGAAGAGGTGAGCCTCGCGATGAAGCCAGAGTTAAAAAGTGTCGCGAGATAAATGAAGCCAGAAACTCTGCTATTGGTCGCATGTATGATTTAATGGGCTGGAACACACGTGCTGTAGCTCGCACCGAAAATACGACAATCGAAGAGATCACGCCGCCATGTCCTTCAAAAGCGGACCTGGATAAGATGAAGCCGGTTCGCTATTTCAATCGCCGCATCTATCAGACTTGGGAGAGATGCGTTCAGCTCAATCCGATGAATTACTACAACTAGACGCCCTTAAACCCGTAAAAAGATATCGACTTGACTCCGTACTATGGTACGGGGTTTATAGTATTCCTATGGAAAAGATAACAATTGGAATTCTTGCAAAAAAAGCTGGTGTCGGGGTCGAAACAGTCAGGTTCTATCAACGAAAGGAACTGATTCGCGAGCCCAAGGCCGAAGGCACTGTCCGTACCTATAGTGAAGACGACGTGCAAAGAATCGGCTTTATCAAAAAAGCTCAAGAACTTGGCTTTTCCTTGGCCGAAGTTAAAGAGTTATTAGAACTCAATACGAAACCCAGAGTCACTTGTGGCAGCGTAAAAAAGAAGACCTTGGCCAAGGTCGAAGAAATCTCAGCGAAGATATCTGATTTGGAAAGAATGAAAGCAAGCTTAGAGAAACTGGCATACGCCTGCGATGCTAGTCAGGACAATATAAAGCAATACAAAGTCCAAGAGTGTTTCGACTTTGGCCTAAACTGTGATTGCTAAGGAGACTTTATGAAACGTTTACATGTTCATGTTGGTGTTAAAGATTTAAGCAACTCTGTTGATTTTTACTCGACGCTCTTTGGTCAAAAGCCAACGAAGGTAAAAGAAGACTATGCCAAGTGGATGTTGGATGACCCTAGAATTAATTTTGCGATTTCAACCCGAACCAGTACTGAAGGGATTGACCACCTAGGAATCCAAGTAGATGAAGAATCAGAGCTCACGCAGTTAACTGAGCGACTCAAAAACGCTGATCTTGGTGTTTACGGCGAGGGAGAAACGACTTGTTGCTACGCCGAATCTAAGAAAGCTTGGGTAAAAGACCCTGCTGGTATCGCGTGGGAGGCTTATCATACGATGGCAGACGCAGAACTTTTCAGTGAAAAAATTGCAGCGCCTGAAGTAGTTAAAAAAGGTTGCTGCTAAATAATCGATTTTTGATAAAGATCGATAAGGTACTTAAGCTTCGAGCTTTGTTTTAAGTCTTTAATTATTTTATTCAATTCAGAAAGCGGGATTGGCGACTCTTTACTCAGGAGTATACCAATATTAAATTCTTCCTCTGATTTGTCTGAAATTAAGAAAAGCTCTTTATCCTCTGGATAGGAGTCAAAGTAAGCCTTTAATATATGTAAATTAATGATACCCACATCGCCGCGTTCGAGCTTAAGCATCTTGGGGATGAGGTCTTCCTTGGGGATGCGCGCAATTTTGTATAGGTCTTTTTCTTTGCCCCGCTTGTCTAGATTGTAATCAAAGCCCTTTACTCCCAGAATTCTTTTGTTTTGTAGATTACTAAAAAAACTCTGGTCTTTTGCAACTGATTTGAGAGCGATGAAGACGCTTCGCCCGCGACATATAGGAATGGTGCTTACAAGATCGAGGTGTTCAAACCCCCATTCCTTATGCATAAGAAGTACCATCGAAATAGATTGATTTTCTACTTCAGGGCCTAACCTTGCTCTTGGTAAAAGCTTGGGATTAAAGATGTATTTAGATTGAGCACTGTTCAACTTATCGACTAGATACCCAAGAACACTTGCTGAGGGTTCATTTTTATTGTACCAGAAAATGCCCGAGTCAGAGATCCCTACATTAACTTGAGTTTTCTCAGCACTATGTAATGGAACAAGTAATGTACTCAAAAAAATATAAAAAACAAATCTGCTTATAGGGTTCACCGATACGATCCAGCTAATTGGTATGGGACAATAATATCATCTCTGTGAATTTTTGAGTTAATTTATTTGTGACAATGGAAACCGCTAAACAATAGGCGACAATGAACGTTTAGCTTTTTGAAGCTTCTCGTAGCTTTCAATTAATCTTAGATGCTTGTCCAGTCCAGAAAAGTTCATATCAGTGACTGAGAGTCCATAAAAACGCGTTTTTCCACTCACGCTGGTCACTGCCGCTTCTAATACTTCAAGTCCAAACATTCGCTCAAGATTGAATTGATAGTCAGATATTTCAAGCTCATCATCGACTTCAATATCAAGGACTGTATTAAGAGCGCGGAAAAATTTCTTGCGATCACTTGAGCTGTCGCTAAATGTCACAAGCATTTCACATAAATCTTTGGCCTCTTCAAACTTTTTTAGCGCGAGGTAGCTTAAGCATTTAAGTTCTAAAATGGTGAGCTGACCCCAAACAGAGTTTTCATCAAAGGCAACCCCGATCAGTTCAGAAATCAAAGTATAGTCATCAATTTGCGATTCTTCCAAACGGTGAACTAACTCACGAAGACTTTTCCCCGAAAGAGAATGGATATTGAGGATATCTTCTCTGAAGTCTAGGGCCTTATTATGATTATCCCAAATCAGCTCCTCGGCGGGATAGATTTCAGAATAATCAGGGACGAGAATGCGACAGGCCTTAGCGCCTAGCTCTTCATAGTCAGCGATATATACTTCTTTTTCTAGTTCTTTTAAAATGCCCATCAAGTAGCCGAACTCTTGCTCGGTTGTGCCTGTGAAATTCCATTCAACAAAATCGTAGTCAGATTTTGAACTGAAAAACTTCCAGGAAATCACACCAGTTGAGTCAATAAAGTGATCGACTATATTATTGTGCTCACAAACGGCATTTTGATTAAATGTTGGCGGAGGGACGTCATTGAGCCCTTCAAAACTTCGCCCCTGTAATAGCTCAGTGAGTGATCTCTCAAGCGCTACTTCAAAATTGGGGTGAGCTCCAAATGATGCAAAGACACCACCGGTCTTTGGATTCATAAGCGTCACGCACATGACTGGAAAGCGACCGCCAAGTGATGCGTCTTTTACTAGAACTGGAAAACCTCGTGCTTCAAGCTGCTCAATTCCTTCTACAATATTTGGAAATTTTGAGAGCGTCTCTTTAGGCACATCGGGAAGGGCAATTTCTTCAGAGATAATCTGATTCTTAACTGCTCGCTCGAAAATCTCAGACAATGCCTGCACCCGTGCTTCGTTTTGTGTGTTGCCGGCGCTCATGCCATTACTGACAAAAAGATTTCCTATGACGTTAACCGGAATATAAACAGTTTCGTTATCGCTTTGACGTATATAGGGTAGAGCGCAGATACCACGTTCAGTATTACCTGAGTTAGTATCGATAAGATGTGAAGCGCGAAGCTCACCGTCTTGATCATAAAGACCAAGCATGTACTCGTCCATCAAGCCACTGGGCAATGAATCATCAGGACCAGGCTGAAACCATTTTTCATTAGGGTAGTGAACAAACTTATCGCCAGCGATTTTTTGTCCAAGATAATAATCGTTGTAAAAATAATTGTTACTAATGCGCTCAAGGTACTCACCAAGCGCAGAGCACAGGGCCGCGTCTTTGGTTGCGCCCTTACCATTGGTAAAGCAAATTGGTGAATCAGCGTCTCTAATATGCACAGACCAAACATGGGGAACAATATTTCTCCATGAAGCGATTTCAATTTTAATTCCAAGCTTTTCTAAAAGTCCTGTCATAGTGGCGATTGTTTCTTCGAGTGAACAGTCTTTACCGATGATCATGGTTTTTTGATCACTGTCGTGTTCGTAAAGAAGTCCGGCCTGGGCGCCTAAAGTTTCTTTAGCTTCGATCTTAAAATCTGGCCCAGTTTGAATCACTTTTTTAACGGTACAGCGATCCATGGCCTTAAGAATGCCGTCGCGATCTTTTTCACTGATATCGGCCGGTAGTTCAATTTGAATATTGAAGATCTGATTATAGCGATTTTCTGGATCGACAATATTATTTTGGCTCAGTCGAATATCTTCTGTTGGTATGCCTCGGGCCACGCAGTAGACTTTGACGAAGTATGCTGCACATAGGGCCGAAGACGCTAAAAAATAATCAAAAGGGCTTGGCGCTGAACCGTCGCCTTTATAGCGAATAGGCTGATCAGTGATGATACTAAAGTCATCAAAATTAGCTTCGAGTCTTAAATTTTCTAAAAATCTTACATTAATTTGCATAATAGCTAGTTAGTATCACTACCTAGTTGAAATCAATAGGTGAGGCGCTGCGACTAAGTAAGAATTACATTCGCTTTCGCCTACTATCTAACAAACATCAATTGCCAAAGAATGAAGATCAGATAGAGTTGATCAATATTGAATTTCTAAGCACTTATGGAGGCTTTCATGGCATCACTACTTTTTAAGAATACCGAAGCAAATACTGTTGGCGACTTGCCCGCTGTAGGAGCGCAAGTTGAATTTCAAAACCTTGTTCGAAATGATCTAAAGCCGGCTTCTTTGTCCGACTACGCCGGCAAGAATAAAATTATTAGCATTTTTCCAAGCGTTGATACTGCCGTTTGTGCCACTTCAGTTCGACATTTTAACCAAAAGGCAGCGGCCCTAGACAACACAGTCGTACTCAATATCTCCATGGATCTGCCTTTTGCCATGGCACGCTTTTGTGGTGCGGAAGGGATCAAGAATGTCGAAACGCTTTCGGGCTTTCGCTCAGACTTTGGCTCTA
>PBCC01000030.1 GCA_002716825.1 Halobacteriovorax sp.
AAAAGCTGCTGCTGCTGCACTTGCTGCTGAGAACGGTGAAACAACAGAAACTACTGAAGCTGCTGTTGAACAAACTGAAGATCAGAGACTTGCTGCTCAGGCTAATGCGATTCTTCGTAGCTAAGTTTATAATCTAACTCTAGATTTTAAAGAGTAGGGGGTCTTTTTGGCCCCCTCTTTTTTATCCCTTGGAGTCTGCGTGCAAAAAGAATTTCCTCACGACCTTTTGGCCGAAAAATCTCTGGTTGGTTGCCTTATTATCGAAGGTACCGCATTTGATGAAATTTCCGATTTAAAAATCACTAGGGAAGACTTCTACGATTCGCGCTATGGAATGGTCTTTGATTCCATTTCAGATTTGGCCATGGCCAATAAGCCGGTCGATTATGTGACGGTATGCTCGCGACTTACTGAAAAAGGTTTCTTAGAGCCTGTCGGTGGACAACAATTTGTAACAGGCATTCTCGATGACATGGCCAGCTCGGCCAATATTTATCACTACGGTAAAACTGTTCGTGAAAAAAGCTCCCTTCGTCGTATTCTAAAAACTGCGATGCAGGTCTACGAGCAAGGTATGAATCACACAGGTGATGTGGGTGAGTATCTCCAAGAAGTTGAAGGTAAATTCTTTCAACTGACTAATGAAGCAAAAACAGGTGGCATGGGGAAACTTAATGCCTTCCTTAAAAATAATTTACTTGAGCTTGAAGACACTTCAAGAAAAGCCGGTGAGATTCAGGGCTTGCCCACAGGTTATCATCGCCTCGATGAACTTCTCCTTGGGATGCAACCTGGTCAGCTCATTATTTTGGCCGCTCGACCGGCCATGGGGAAGACATCGTTAGCGCTTAATATTGCTTCAAACGCATGTGCTAATACTGGGCTTCCGGTTGCAGTCTTCTCGCTAGAGATGCTTGCAAACGAACTCTCTATGCGTCTGCTTACTTCGCGGGCGAAGGTTGATTCCAAGCGCGTGAGGAAAAAAGAGTTTTTAGCTACTGATCTTCGAGCTATTGGAAATGCGGTTCAAGAGCTTTCGTCATTTCCTATTTATATTAATGACTCGGGTGGAACGACTATTTTAGATATTCAATCTCAGTGTCGTAAAATTAAAGCCGAACAAGGGATTGGCCTGATCGTAATCGATTACCTTCAGCTCATGAGTCCAACTGATAAGCGTCTGCCACGTGAACAACAGATCTCGGAAATGTCGCGTGGACTTAAAGCAATTGCGAAGGAACTTGAGTGTCCTATTATCGCTCTATCACAGCTTAACCGGTCGGTTGAAACAAGACCGAATAAGCGTCCGAATATGTCGGATCTTCGTGAATCAGGCGCGATTGAGCAGGACGCCGATATTGTGATGTTCGTCTATCGCGATGAATACTATAACCCTGACACGACGAAAGAGCCGGGTGTTGCTGAAGTGATCGTGGGCAAAAACCGTGCAGGTGAAACTGGTACAGCAAAGATGGCCTGGGTCGGCGCCTATACTTCGTTTGAAAACTTGGCTTTTGATCGCGATGATAAAAAGTGATTGTCATGCTTATATTAAGCGCGAGGATCTCGTGCTTGAGCTCTCACAGGGCCAGTCAAAGTTTATAAGCGGTGAAGAGTTTCAGTCATGGTTTTCACTGCTTGAAAATCAGTCTCTTGATTTTAAGCCAGGGCGTCCACGACTTATTCATTTGATTTATGAAGCAGGGGCAATTCTACTTGGAAGCAAGCCCCGGGCTATGGATTATTATGCTATTGATACGGAGTTTGAGAGCGCTTCTATTGCAACGAGAGGCAATTCAAACTTTACGCTCAAGCGCACTCACGGTCCGCGCTTTGGTGACTATCTTAAGTCTTTTGAGCAGGTGCAAAAGCAACTTCATGCCGGTAATGCCTATCAAATTAATCTAACTTGTCCATTTGATTACCAGGTCTCTGGAGCTCCAGAGACGGCCCATAATTTTATGTTTGCACCAAGTGCAGCAAGCTTTGCTCAATCAGCCTATTGGCCAGATAGGAAAATGAGTTTTTTAAGCAATTCGCCAGAGACTCTGTTTACAGCAAGACCAACTCAGGCCGGACAGTGGCGAGTAGCCTCTAAGCCGATTAAAGGAACTCAGCTTGAGTCAGAACAAGCCTGGGAAATCTTACAAAACTCTACAAAAGATAAAGCAGAACTCTTGATGATTACTGACTTGGTTCGAAATGATTTGAATCGGTTGAGTCACGGTAAAGCCGTCGTTGATGCCCTTAGGGCGCGTCTCGATGTTCCGGGGCTGGTCCATCAATATAGTGAGGTTTCAGCCCTCGTAGATGCTAAGACGAGCGTCGGTGAGCTTGTTCGTTGTTTGTTTCCCGGCGGAAGTATCACTGGAGCACCCAAGCTAAGAGTTTTTGAACTCATCAATGAAATTGAAGTAGAGCCCAGAGGATTTTATTGTGGTTCAACTTTATTTTGGGATGGAAGTGGGCTTAGTTGCTCGATTAATATTCGCTCGGCCCAAATTGATTGGGCCCAAGCCTCAGCTCGCTTTAACGCCGGGGGAGGCATTACAGTTCAAAGTGAAGCTTCCAGTGAATGGCAAGAGTTACAATCAAAGCTTTCAAGCCTTGAGAAAGCTCTTATTCAAGCATCGCCATAACGCGCGGAATTTCTTCTTCATCGAGCACAATGAATTTTGACTGAGTTTCATCGTAGCGAAGAACTTCGGCCTTAGAGATATTAAACCACCAAGCGTGAAGTCTTAATCCACGATTTTTAATCGCATCTTTAACAGCGGGATAGTTTGCGAGACGTCTTATTTGCAACAGAGTATTAGCTTGTGAAGCTAGGTCGAGCTTACTCCATTCGCCTTTAGGTGGTTCAATAAGCTTCATCTCTGCACCGATTCCAAGCCAGGCAGCGAGATCACCTTCAAACTTCACATCGTTCATAATGGCAGCAACGGCACCACAGTTTGAGTGACCGCATATGATCACATCTTGCACTTTAAGTTGATTGACCGCGAATTCAACGGCGGCACCAACGCTGCCGCGGAATGTCCCGTACTCAGGCACGATATTTCCAACATTTCGAAGCACAAACATATCGCCCGGATCAGTGGAGGCAAACAAGTTTGGAACAACTCGAGAGTCTGAACAAGCAATTAAAAGTGTGTCTGGGGTTTGAATCTCAGACAGTGATGAGAACAAGTCGGCGTATTCAGCGCGCTTAGTTTTTCTAAAGTCTAAGATTCCATTTAATAATTTTTTCATAAATCTAACTCCACAGGACCATTCAAGCTGGTTCTACAGAACCCTTGAAGATCAATAGGTTATATTGAAATATACGTAAGTTCTAATAAAAACTTACATGCAAGCACTATAGTTTTTGATTCGTTGACAGTGATGAAAATGGCCCGATATGCTTGGCTTGTCATTCATAAAAATGATTTCTCGGCATGGATATGTCTTTAAAACTACGATGTTTTAGGGGCGCTGAGTTAACAGCAAAGGAGTGTGGAATGGCCAAGCCAAGTGCTGAGCAGGTGGAGTTAGGGTCTCTAACCGAGGAACAGAAAATTCCTCTAGATTCCCTATCAAGTATGACGGGATTCCCAGTCGACTTCATCAAGAAAGAACTTCTTCTTGAAGAAGACCAGCTTTCTCTGGCGGAGCTTCGTCGTTCGATGCTGACCTATTTAGAGTCAAATTCGGAAATGTTGCAAAATTGATCCCTCTCGATTGTCAGTAGGACTACTGAGTAAGATCAATCTTAAAAAGCCCAAGGGTCTCCCTTGGGTTTTTTTTTGTCTTATTTGTAAGATATCATGGTTTTCAGCCACTAATGACTACGAGGTACACCATGAGAGTTCTAGCTTTTCTTCTTTTCGTAGTTTTGAGCCGCCCGGCCTTTTCTTTTGATCATGAGCATCTTAACTTTAGTAAAATTCTGGCTCAAGATGTTAGCGTAAGTGGTGCACAGACTCTGGTGAATTATAAAAACCTCAAAAAAAATCCGGTACAACTAGACGAATACTTAAAGACTTTATCAGCAGTCAAAAAGTCTGAGTACGATAGCTTTAGCTCAAGCCAACAGTTAGCTTTCATGATCAATGCCTATAACGCCTTTACCATTAAGTTGATGCGCGATCACTGGCCTGTAAAATCAATAAAAGATCTTGGGGGATTATTTAGTTCTGCCTGGAAAAAAGAATTCTTTAGCTTACTTGGACAAAAGAGACATTTGGACTGGATTGAACATGAAGTCATTCGAAAAGATTTTAATGAGCCTCGCATTCACTTTGCCGTTAACTGTGCTTCTATGGGATGCCCACCTTTAAGACAGGAAGCTTTCAGAGCGAGCGCAATTGATCATCAATTAGAAGAACAGGCTAAACTTTTTTTAAACGACACTACAAAAAATAAGTATGAAAATGGTGAAGCAAAGCTGTCTAAAATTTTTGATTGGTATGGCAGCGACTTTACTAAAGACGGGGGAGACCTCATCAATGCTCTTAATCAGTGGCGTGAGAAAAAATTTCCAAGTAATGCCAAAATTACTTTTTTAAATTACGACTGGGCCCCAAACTCAACGGAACAATAAATGCTCAAAAAACTTTTTCTAGCGAGCTTGGCAGTTCTATCTGTCGCTCTCTTTTTTTACTTTGATCTTGATCAAAAACTTACTTTTTCTTGGCTTAAAGAAAATCAAGAGGCTTTAATAAGTCTTGTCGAGACACATAAGCCACTGTCAATCCTAATGTATATTGGTCTCTATATTTTAGCGACAGGACTTAGCCTCCCTGGTGCAACCATCTTAACCTTGGCCGGGGGAGCCATTTTTGGCTCTATCATTGGGACCGTGTATGTTTCTATCGCGAGTACCCTTGGTGCGACTTTGGCCATGCTCATTGCCCGAACTTTTTTGCAAGATTGGGTTGGTAAAAAATTTAGTAAAAAAATTAACTCAATCAATGCGGGCGTTGAAAAAGAGGGAGCTTTTTATCTGCTAACTCTCAGACTTGTTCCGGTCTTTCCATTCTTCTTGATTAATCTAGGTATGGGACTAACGCGTATGAAGGTGTTTACCTTTATGTGGGTGTCTCAACTGGGAATGCTGCCTGGAACTTTCGTTTATGTGAATGCAGGCTCTCAGTTATCAAGACTTGAAAGTGCTGCTGGCATTATTTCACCAGGAGTTCTTGGAGCCTTTGCGCTTCTTGGTGTTTTCCCATTAGTCGCCAAGAAATTACTAGATTTTCTTAAGGCTAAAAAAGTATACGCAAAGTTTAAAAAACCTAAGAAATTTGGCTTTGATATGATCGCCATTGGAGGCGGCTCTGCCGGATTAGTGACGGCCTATATAAGTGCAGCGGTTAAAGCTAAAGTAGCGCTTATTGAAAAACACAAAATGGGAGGTGATTGCCTCAATACTGGCTGCGTTCCATCGAAAGCTCTTTTGAAAGCAGCGAAGCACGTCCACCACGCAAGGCATTTGGAAGATTTTGGAGCGAGTGTTTCAGAAGTCAAAGTCGATTTCAAAAAGGTCATGAGCCGCGTCCATCAAGTGATTAAAGATATTGAGCCTCACGATTCTATAGAGCGCTACACGTCCTTAGGTGTTGATTGCTTAGTAGGTGAGGCGAAAATAACCTCTCCGTGGGAAGTCACATTAGATGGGAAAACCTATACAACGAAAAATATTACAATCGCCACGGGAGCCTTTCCCTTTGTTCCACCCATTCCCGGAATTGAGAAAGTGAATTATCTGGTCTCTGATAATCTATGGGACATCAATGAATTGCCTAAAAACCTTATTATTTTAGGTGGTGGTCCTATTGGACTTGAAATGGCCCAAGCCTTTTCCCGCTTAGGCTCTAATGTAACTATTGTCGAAATGGCGCCTAGGCTAATGAGTAAAGAAGATGCCGATGTGGCGGAGGTTATATCCAAACGTTTGCAGCGTGAAGGTGTTAAGGTGTTAACTTCCCATAAGGCAGTTCGCTTTGAAGATGAAAAAACATTGATCGTTCAATACGAGGGAAGAGAGATTTCGCTAGAATTTACAGACATACTTGTTGCCGTAGGAAGAAAGGCAAGAGTTCAAGGCTTTGGGCTGGAAGAGCTTGGAGTTAAGCTACGTGGCAACGGTACAATTGAGACCGACGAATACCTGCGAACCAATTATCCTAATATTTTTGCCTGTGGAGATGTAACTGGACCGTATCAGCTCACTCATATGGCGGCCCATCAGGCTTGGTACTGCGCTGTGAATGGGATTTTTGGCTTTCTTAAAAAATTTAAAGTTGATTACTCCGTAGTTCCTTGGGCGACTTACACTGATCCAGAAGTCGCAACAGTTGGGCTTACCGAAGATAGTGCACGGGAGAGTGGCGTCGACTATGAAGTTTATAAGTATAAACTAGATGATCTCGATCGCGCGATCGCGGATGGTGAAACCGATGGCTTCGTTAAGGTTTTAGTCGAGCCGGGTAGCGACAAAGTGATTGGTGCCACAATTGTTGGAGCTGAAGCCAGTGTCAGTATTCTAGAGTTTGTTCAAGCAATGAAGCAGGGCTTTGGCCTAAATAAAATACTTGGCACGATACACCCTTATCCTAGTCTTGGTGAAGCCAATAAGTATTTAGCTGGTATTTGGAAAAATGCAACTAAGCCTGCTAAGCTATTAGTGTATTTAGAGAAATTCCACTCGTGGCGAAGAGGATAGTATGAGCGAACAACAAGAACCCATAGGTGAATTGGCCATCAGAGTCTTAGCCATGCCAGAGCACACCAATCCCGCTGGCGATATTTTTGGTGGTTGGGTGTTATCGCAAATGGATATAGCCGGTGGACTCTTTACAAAGAAAATTTCAAAAGGTCGCACCGTCACTATCGCAGTTGATTCTATGACCTTTAATAAGCCGGTATTAGTTGGTGATACACTTTGCTGTTACGTGAGTCTTTTAAAAACTGGGAAAACATCTTTGTCGGTTAAGATTGAGACATGGGTATCAAGACAGTACAGCGAAGGGCGTGAGAAAGTGACAGAAGGTGTGTTTACTTATGTCGCTGTCTCCTCTGATCGCAAGCCGCGTTTAATTAACGATCAGTACCTTTGATTGAGGTCTAGGCCCTTTTCGTACCAGCGATTCATCATAGTATGGCTTAGTCCTAAAAAATAACCTATTTTTAAAAACTGATTCATCACTGCTTGTCGCCAAATACCATTTTGTCTAAAACGGATTGATGACGTTGTGGAGCGTGCTTTTAATCTGATCGGGCGGCGAGAGCTTTTGAGCCTTTTACAAAAAATTGTGTCTTCAAACACATCCACCTCACCAAAAGGGCGGGGTTTATCGCTTAGAAGACTAACGTGACTAAAAAGGCAATGATCTAGGTAGTAAACACCTTGAAGCTCTCCGCGAATATGGTTGGACCAAAATGAAGTAAATGTTAAAAGCGGGTGGTTATCGTCAAACTTATGAGTGAAGGCTCCCCATGAGGGATTTTTAAGCTCTAGCAGTTGAGAAAATGCGGTGGGCTCTAGTGTGCTTCTTGGATGATGAAAGATGACCCAAGGGGTGTTTACATACTTGATGCCGTCGTTGAGTCTTCCTGCGCGATTAATGGCCTTTGACTTTACATAGCTAAAACCACGCTTTTTGCATTCGATCTCCATGCCATCGTCACTAGGCGTATCAATAACAATGACATTTTGACCTTGAAGCGTATCAAACAGCGTCTGCGTCCAATCTCTTTTAAGGTCTTTATAGGTTGGAATAACAATGGTTAGCAACAAGCGCCTCCGCTTGGCGCTTGATCGGCTCCATCGTAAGGGACATCCATGCCACAGCCCTTGAAAATACCGTAGTGATTTTTAAAATCACCGACAAACTCAAAATGTTCAGCAAAGCGACTTTTTTGCAGCATTAAATAGGTATTGCCGCACACTGATTCCCATTTTCCACTTTCAAAAAGATGGTGGTTATCTAGGAGGAAGCCTTTTGGAGCAGTAGTCAGCGTCCCTTTATATTTTGCAGCTTGACCAAAGTCTTCGCAAGCATCTTCTAGTTCAGGTATTTTAAACAAGCGATAAGTGACAGAGTAAAAACGAGCAGGAGCAATCTTAGATTTGATTTCATCATCACCTATAATGAGCTCACGCGAACTCACTATACGTGGGTCACTAAAGCCAGACGCCTTAGCAAAACGATTGAAGTCGTTCCAATAAAGCGCGCCACCAAGGCATTCTCCGCGAATGACGGGATCAATTTGTAATTCATTGGCTAAACGTCTGTCAGTATAAACGTCAGAGAAATAGAGCTCTCCGCCTTCCTTGAGTAGGTTATAGGCATCAGTTAAAACTTTTTTCTTATCTTCAACTAAATTAATGACACAATTAGAGACAATAACATCAAATGAGTTTGGTGACAGATCAAGCTTATCAAGTCCTTCTATGTCGCCTTCCAAAAATGAGACATTATTAAAGCCAAATTTTTCACTATGAAAGGGAATATTTCTTCTGGCTACTTCAATTTGACTTGGGGTCATATCTACGCCAACCACTTTTCCCGTTTTTCCAACCAGATATGAGAGGGCAAACACATCGCGGCCAGCGCCGCTGCCAAGATCTAGAACGTTAGCACTCTCGAGTTGTTGTGGAATGACGAGCCCGCAACCATAATATTTTTGGTGAACCTCATCGGAGAGAACCGATAAGGCTTTTTTCACGTAGGGGGCAAGTGCTTCATCTGTGCAGCAAGCATCGGTTTTAAGATCGGCATTTGTTTTTAGCGTTTCGCCGTAATAAGTCTTAACATCATTCTTAATACTCATGTGAGACTTCCTCCGCACGATGAACCTGCACCAGCACTACAGCCATGGCAATGTTCTCCCCATACGATTTCATTGTTTATTAACTGATCAAAATTTTCGATGGTCCAAATGGTTGGCTTCTTAACTGAGTTTAAATCGAGCATTTGATTAAAGTCGCAGTCATAGATCTGTCCGTCATAACCAATAGAAACAAGATTAAAGCACATCATGTTAGCAGCGGCATTTGGGTTAAATGCATTCACCAAGGTTTCAAGATATTCTTCGTATTTTCCTTGGCGATTAAGATCATCTAGAAAGCGCTTGATGGGCATATTTGTGATGGTGTAGAGATTATCAAAGTCGATATCAAACCATTCTTTCAAATTCTTTTTATAATCAGATTGTAGCTTGTCTTGAGCTGGAGGAAGAGTTGGCCCAGTAGGATTGTAAACGAGGTCGAGTTGTAGTCCTTGTCCTTTACCGTAACCGAGTTGATTCAGTTGTCTTAGTGCACGTATGGACTTATCGAAGACACCATTGCCACGTTGCTTGTCGACATTGTCTTGTGAGTAGCAGGGCAGAGATGCAACGATTTGTACTTTGTGGTCAGCCAAAAACTGGGCAAGGTCTGCTTGTCCTGGTTCGTACATCACAGTGAGGTTGCAGCGATCAAGCACAGTAATATTTCTTTTTCGAACTTCGCTTACAAACCATCTAAAGTTTGGATTCATCTCTGGAGCACCACCTGTGAGATCGAGCATGGAGATACTGGATTGATCTATTAGGTGCAGTAAGCGATCAAACCCTTCTCGCTCCATATTCTCTGTACGTGTTGGGCCAGCTTCTACATGACAGTGGCGGCAAGCTTGATTGCAAAGTTTCCCTACATTGATTTGTAACGTATCAATACTTTTTCGTGTGGTTTGAATCTTATTTTGTGTCAGTCTAGTTTTAAAGTTCATACTACCTTAGTGTTTTGAATGAGAACTTTCTTACAGAATTTGTAAACACTATAGCAGTTTAGTCGGCAATCGCCACTCGATGAACATTGGACTTTGGCCATTTTGACTGAGTGCATAGCTCAGGTACGGGCTATTTTTTCCATAATACAACCACCTAGAGAGATTTAGCTCAAATCCTTTTCAAGATTTCCGATACTTAAAGCATAGAAGTATTTTAGCAACAGGGTAGTCCTTATGGATTTAGCTACAATTATAGGTTTCGTCCTTTGTATCGGTGCAGTTATCGGTGCCATTTTCGCTGGGGGAGATATTATCGCCTTCATCGATGTCCCCTCAGTTCTGGTTGTAGGACTTGGGGTCATTGGATCAACATTTATTAAATGGCCTCTAGAAATTGTGACGAATGTTGTTGGTGTTGCTATGAAATCAATTTTCTACGCACCAACAGATATCAAAGCAACTATTGATGAGATTGGAAAACTAGCAGAAACAGCTCGTAGGGAGTCTGTCTTTGCTCTCGAGAAAGTACAAATCGACGATCCATTTATGAAAAAGGCAATGACTCTGGCTGCTGATAACCGTCCACCTGAAGTCATTAGTTCAATACTTCAACTTGAAATCGATGCCATGGGTGAGCGACATAAAGTTGGTCAAGATATTATGCAAAACCTTGCTGATGATGGTCCGGCCTTTGGAATGATTGGAACTCTGATTGGTCTGGTGATCATGCTAGGAAACCTATCGGATCAGGCAGCGATTGGTCCCGCCATGGCGGTTGCACTTTTAACTACGTTCTATGGTTCATGTTTGGCCAATATTGTCGCCAACCCAGTTAAAAATAAACTTGGTATTCGATCAACCACAGAGATGGCCAGAATGACTATTATTATTGCTGGAACTCTTGGCATCGTTGCAGGTGAGAACCCAAGACTTATTAAAGAAAAACTTAATGCCTTCTTACCACCAGCTGAGCGCGTAACTGATAACGCAGGCGAAGCTGAGTAATAGGGAGTTTTTGTGGCAGAAGAAGCAGTCAATTCAGTAGTTGGAGATGATGAAGGCGCAGCTCAAGAGCCTGTAAAATGTCCTCCTTGTAAACCAGGTCTGCCTGGTTGGATGGCAACGTTCTCAGACATGGTGACGCTACTTCTTACGTTCTTCGTTTTACTACTATCTTTTGCCAAAACTGAATCAGCTAAGTATGAGGCCGCTCTAGGCTCTATTCGAAATGCTTTTGGCGGCAATGTGCTTAAACAAGGTGAAGTCATTCAAAAGGGTAAGTCTCCCGATGATTCGCCAACCATGATGGAAAGCCAAGATCCAATTAAACCCTTTCCAATTGAATTTCTAACGACCGAAGGTTTTCTCGATAAGCATGAAGTTAATCGTGAAAGTAGTGAAGACCTAGGTTCAATGAAGCAGGATCTACAAGAACATGGACTAAGTCAAAATGTTGATGTCTATGAAATGCCCGAAGGAATCAAAGTCGTCGTTAAAGATAAGATCTATTTTAATGAAGGCTCAGTAACGCCCTCGAAGATTGTAGTTAAAGTTTATGATGATTTAGTAAAGATGCTCAGTACAAAA
Source organism: Halobacteriovorax sp. (assembly GCA_002716825.1). GTDB lineage: Bacteria > Bdellovibrionota > Bacteriovoracia > Bacteriovoracales > Bacteriovoracaceae > UBA4207. The sequence continues at coordinate 11,346 of PBCC01000030.1, forward strand.
GATTGGGTGGTTTTCGTTCAAGGGCACGCCTCCGTGGGAGAGAGAGGAAGTGATGGCAAAGATGCGTTTGATCTCTCCGCCGCACGAGCTAGTGCCGTGGCCAAGTCACTCATTAGAAGAGGGGTTAGGGCCAAGAAAGTTACAACCGTTTTTTACGGTGACACGCGAGCAATTTCTATTCCCAGCCGCTCTCAAGATGAAAATGATCGCGCTAGTCGTCGAGTAGAATTTATGATTAGAAAAGCAGATCTTACCGATATTGGAAACAAAGCCGATTAGGAGCATTAATGTTTGGCTCACTATGTCCGCTTGAAGATTGGGCCACTCTCTCAGATTTTTTAAAATCACTTGGGATTAGTAAAGCACATCAAAAAAGACAGCTTCCTTCAGCAAAGCTCAAGAGAAAACTCAGGGCTAAAGAAGAAATTAATCTCACACTCAACCTTTTGAATCCAAGTCTTATATCACCAGAGTTTTGCGGTGATCGCCCTTTCATCATTAAAGAAACTACGGACTTCTTAGTTCTACATAAGCCAGCTGGTCTGCATGGCCACGCACTGAACTATGAAGAACAAGACAATGTTCTGTCTTGGATGCGCTCACAAGGCTTAGGCTCTTTGTTGAATGTTGGCAGAGAAACCCATGAACGAGGATTACTCTATCGTTTGGATCAAGCGACATCTGGAGTTTTAATCTACGTTAAAGATCAAAAGCGCTGGAGTGATTTAAGAGAACGCTTTCATAAGGTTGCTCATCTCAAGCGTTATGTTGCTGTTGTGAATAAAATGCCAAGTGAAGTGGGGCATTTGAATGCGTGGTTTGATCTACAGGGTAAAAAAGTTAAAGCATCTCTTGAGCACCGGGCAGGTATGATTGAAGGTAGTCTTTTTCTAAGAGTACTGCGCCAAGATGAGAGCGGTATTGTCTTAGCGATTGATTTGGCCCATGGTCATCGCCATCAAATTAGAGCTCACCTTGAATCTTTAGGTTGTCCGATTCTGGGAGATACGCTCTATGGTGGAAATGAAGCCGATCGACTTCATCTTCATGCCTATCTGTACCAGCTTGGAGAAGAGCTAGAAGCTTGCGACTCTGATCTAGGGTTTGGCACCGACTTCTTGGACTTGGACAGTGACCTTAAGATGCTCAGCAATCATAGCGGGATCATTCATGGTCGCTAATTTGACCACATACTTTCCTTCGCTGACCGAATTAATGGTCATTCTTGGGTGAATTAATCTCACACTTACAATATCTGTTCTTTCTAAATTGTCTGAGGGCGAATTAAGAGCAACGGACTTTAAATTATTGGCCAAAGTTCTAAAGAGTACAGTGCGAAGTTCTGCATCTGCAATCGGCTTATCTTTTTCTTCTGCAAAGTTCATCGTGATCAAAAGGTTATTGCCGTCGCACTGGGTGGACCAACTGGCAGGAATCCTACGATCAAGTTTAACGATGACGGCACGGCATGAAGTAGGGATCAAATTGTCGCGATTAAACCAGCCTTGGCGTCTTCCAACGGTCATAAAGAGAATCGACATCATGAGGATACCGACGATTAAAACTGGGTTCTTTGTCAGAGATTTCAATAGCATGGCCTTATTATCACCGCTTTTAAGGAAAAAAGCACTCAAGGATCTCGAATAAAAAACCGACTAGATTGGTACGGAATTGAGGAACAATCCTCTCGTAAAAGGGGCACCTAAGGTGACGTTTAAAGATCTTCTGCCTAGAAAAGAGTTTTGGAAGCTATTGAAATCATTGGAATCATTAGAGAATCCAACCTCTTTAAGCTCATTTGCTATGGCCCACGATACTGAGCCGGCCATGGTGAAGCAGGTTGTCTCTATTCTGCAAAAGCTCAATCATCCACTTATGATCGACGATCATCATGGACAACATATCTTGATTCCACCTGCACATTCACCCGGGATTCAATTTGAAATGAGTCTGAGTGAGTGGCTCGCTCTTCAGGCCATGTTCCCGGCCATTGGAACTCAAGAGGGAAAACCCCACTACAATCTAGTCGCCGATAAACTTGAACACCTGGAAGCCCATTATCCTGAGTACGATATGTATAGACTGCTCGAAGAAGAAGAAGCGCGTGAGGGTGTGCTTGGTCGTCTCGGTGAACAAGCGGTGGAGATGGTTAAGAAAATTGAAGACGGGCTCTCGCGTGGGCTTATTATCGAGCTCCATTGGGGCAGTAATAAAATCTCAAGTCTCTATCCTCATAAACTGGTTTATCTTGAAGGGGATCTTTGCTTAGTTGGCGAGGACTCAAATGATCGATGTCTGGTTGCCTTCCCGGTGCAAGAAGTCGAATCAATTCGATTTGATGTCACTAAAAATTATCAAGCCAATTTCTCGCCGATTGAAGTCGATGACTTCATCTTGGCCATGAGAGTTGTCTCTGGAAATGAAGAGCGATTAGTGCTGAAACTTAAAACGGCAAGTGATGTTGATCTCAATCCTCCTTATCATTTTTTAGGAAATCCTTACATTACAACCAATGCAGAAGGCGATGTGATTTGGGCTGCCTCCATTGAAGTTTGCGATGATCTGTACGCTTGGCTTCACAGTCTTGGTGAGCGAGTTGAGATTATGGACCCGCCGCAAGTAGAGAAGGGTTATAAAGAGTGGTTAGCCCTGTATCAAAGTTATAAGAAAGCCTCATAAATGCAAGGTAAGCAGAAAGGCTTTTTTCTTCTCTCTTTTCTTCCAGCTATTGCTTACTGGATACTAGAAGAAAACTATCCCATTCGTATTGCTCTTGGGGTCGGTTTAGGTCTTGCTGTCATTGAAATCTTAATCGAGAAGTTCTGGTTAGGTCATATCCATTCTCTTACAAAATTCAATTTTATTATCCTAATGTTTCTAGGTGGAATCTCACTGATAGGTGATGAAGGCATCTGGTTTAAACTTCAGCCGGCCTTTACAGGAGTCGGTGTGGCTTCATTTTTACTCTTTCAAAAAGTACGTGGAAAAAGTTTGATCGGTGAGTTGCAAAAGGACTTTCCACAGAAAATCGCTGTACCGATAGAACTAACCAAAAACCTAGAATCTCATATGGCAGCCTTTATGTTTAGTTATGGCTGCTTTATGGCCTATGTCGCTTTTAATATGACGACTGATCTCTGGCTCTTTTATCGTACCGTTGGCTTTTATATTTGCGGCGCAATCTTCTTTGGCATCGAAGTGATTGTGATGAGGCGCTGGGTGCGTAGAAATATGAAGCCTAAGTCAGCTCAAACTAACGATGCAGCATTATAGCTGCCCAAGACCTTAAGAGTCTTTGTCAGTTTTTCTAGTTCGCTCAGGCAAGCTGAAACTTCTGAATTCTTTTGATCGCCGATGAAGTCGACAAAGAAAACATATTGAAATGGGTTGATAGGATCAGGTCTTGATTCAATCTTGGTCATATTCAGTTTATGGGCCGAAAAACATTGAAGACACTCGAGAAGAGAGCCTGGCTGGTGTGAAGTGGCAAAGGCAATACTTGTTTTATTCTTCTCTAATGTATTGGGGTTTTCTCCAGCGCGAGATATTACGAGGAAACGAGTGAGATTAGTATCATTGTTTTGAATCTTATCGCTTAGAATTTCTAGATCATAATACTTGGCACATAGCTCACTGGCGACGATAGCCTTTCCGTTAGACACTTCAGCATTTTGTCTTAAGAGCTTTGCGGCCCCCGCTGTATCGTACTCAGCGTGAGCGCGTATATTATGGCGACTTAAAAAATCTCGACATTGTGATAGGGCGATAGGGTGAGAGGCGGCTTCTGTAATATCATCTAGGGCAGTACCAGGAAGAGTCATAAGGCAGTGCTTGATTGGCTGAAAGTGCTCTCCCCAAACTTCCACTTTTTCTTTATAGAGAAGGTCGAGGTTAACTGTCACGTTACCAACGATTGAATTTTCCACTGGTAAAATGGCGTAATCAACTTCCTTGGCAAGCAGGGCCTCAATAACTTGTTCTGAAAGTGCAAAACCAACCGCAGTTGCTTTTGATTGAAAAAAGTTAATCAGTGCTAGCTCTGAATAAGCTCCACGTTCACCTTGAAAAGCTACCTTCATTAATCTTCACCAAGTCTAAGTTTTTGATCAATAGCAGTGAGTGAACCAATGAATTTGGCACGGGCTTGATCGGCAAAACGATTGTACTTATTCATGTCGACAAAAAGCTGCCAACTATCATTTTGAACAACCCCAAGAATCTTCATCAGGCGCTTATAACCCAAGGTCTCGATATCCTGCCTTGTCGCGCCTGTGTCCATAAGTGTTCGGCCAATAAAATGGGCCAACACCAGCGAATGACTAATTTGGCGATCGTGCTCTTCGGCCGTGGACTCTATGACTTTTAAACCGTGACCGTTGAGGTAGCGGGAGATATCGCTATAGAGTTTATCTTCAATGCGAATAGGACAAAGAACGATTTTATGACCAAAGACAGTTTCTCGTGCCGAGTCGGGACCAAACATGGGATGGGTGGCCAAAATTTGAATATTCTCAGGCAGGTGTTTAAGCATGGCATTGACGGGGAGTTCTTTGACCGAACAGACGTCGACTAAAAGTGTGCCAGGTTTTAATTTATCTTTGATTTGAACGATGAGTTTTTCGAACTCGCTGATAGGAACAAAAGGAATAACGATAGGACAGGCACAAACCTCGTCAAGTGTTCCCTGAGTGACGCCCAATTCTTTAGCTTCTTTTGAAATATCAGAAAGATCACAAACAATAATATCAGCATCTTCTTTGAGATAACGGGTAATCAAGCGACCGAGTCGACCAAAACCGATGATGCCAACTTTCATAGCAGAACCTCACGCATACGACGAAAGGCTTCTCTTAGATCAGTCTCACTAGCAGTAAAGGCAAAACGAAGATGTCCTTCCATTCCAAAAGCGGAGCCACCGAGCCCGGCCACACCAGTCTTTTCTAGGAGAAAGGTCGCCATCTCTGCAGAGTCTTTAAATCTTTCAAAGTAATTTGTGACTTTGGGGAAAAGATAGAAAGCTCCACCCGGAGTCTCTACTTCAAATAATCCCTTGGATAGTTCTAAACATAAATCGCGTCTTGAGCGCATAAGTTCAACCATGGGAGGAACAATACTGGTTTCGTTCTCAAGTGCAGCGACAGCACCATATTGAGCAAAGGTACAATTATTACCCGTTAAATGACTCTGTAGTTTGTTGATGGCACTTACTAACGTTTGATCTGCAATCATGAAGCCGATGCGAAAGCCGGTCATCATAAAGGTTTTTGAAAAACTTTGGACATGAATGGTGCGCTTGAAAACCTCATCATCCATCTCTGCAAAACTAAACTTTTCCGCTTCATCATAGATCAAGGCTTCATAGGCTTCATCGCTTACGATATGAAGATTGTGCTTAACTGCTAGGGCCGCCAATTTTTTCATGTCAGATTTTTTATAAACGACACCTGATGGATTATTGGGAGAGTTTACAATGATAAGTTTTGTTTTCTTTGTAATGGCCGCTTCAATCGCGTTTACTGGGAGCTGAAGATCTGGTGCATCGATAAAAACAGGAACACCACCGGCCAGTTTGACGGCTTCGGGGAAACTCACCCAGTAAGGGCGAGGAATGATGACTTCGTCTCCAGGATTAAGCATCGCTTGGAAAATATTATAAAGGGTTTGCTTGGAGCCGTTCGATACTAAAACTTGGCTCGGTGAAATGCTGCGACCAGTTTGTCTTTCAAAACGTTGAGCTATTTTTTCTCTTAGTTCTGGTATGCCTTCGACGAGAGAGTAGCGCGTATGATTGTCACGCATGGCTTTTGCCGTGGCTTCTTTGACGACGTCTGGAGTTGGCCGATCGGGCTCACCAACATTGAGAGCGATGATATCGCGTCCTTCTTTTCTTAGCTTCATTAAAACGGAAGCAAGGCCCACAGATTTTGAGCCTTCGACACCGAGGATTCGATCGGAGATCATATTAGTCCTTCAAGTTCTGCACATTCATAAGTTCTGTTTGAATGCGTACTGATTCTTCATGAATCGTATCAAACAATTCTTTGATATATTCAGCGTTAAGACCAGCACTTTGTCCCTGTGATAGGCGTTTTTCCATAAGTGCGCCCATGCGTTGAAGCTGAAGGGGAGTAACGTTGTTAGCGGCTTTCGCTTTACCAATCTCTTCAACGATTTTTAGGCGCATTGATAGCGAGTCTATAAGCTCCTGATCGATTCTATCAATCTTTGCGCGAAGCTCATCAAGTTGTGCTTCAAAATTTCTATCAGAAGAAAATTCTGTTCTAAGTGACAGGCTTGAAAGTATTTCTTTTAGGGAATCTGGTGTGACTTGTTGAGCGGCATCAGACCAAGCATCATTGGGACTCATATGAGTTTCAATCATGAGTCCTTCCATATCAACGTCCATGGCCTTTTGACAGATACTGCCAACAAGATCGCGAACACCTGCGATATGACTTGGATCGCAAATCATTGGTAGATCTGGAAGCATACGCTTTAATTCAATAGGGATTTTCCAAATGGGATTATTTCTATATTGAGTTTTTTCATAGCTTGAAAAACCACGATGAATAGCGCCAATTTTTTTAATTCCGGCGCCTGCAATACGTTCAATCGCTCCCAGCCAAAGGGCCAAGTCAGCATTAATCGGATTTTTAACTAGAACTGGGATATTGGTACCTTTAAGCACGTCGGCAATTTCTTGAACCGAAAAAGGATTGGCCGTTGTTCTGGCTCCAATCCATAAAATATCAATTCCATATTTTAAGGCGAGCTCAGCATGCGCCGCCGTAGCAACTTCAGTCGTTGTCAGAAGGCCCGTTTCTTTTTTAGCCTGGGCCATCCATTTTAGACCCTCTTCACCCACACCTTCAAAAGTATTGGGGCGAGTTCTAGGTTTCCATATACCTGCTCTGAAAATGCGAACATCGTCATTTTTCTTAAGCTCAATTGCAGTGGTCATGACCTGATCTTCGGTTTCAGCTGAACACGGACCGGCAATTACTAAAGGCTTCTTTAGATTAGGGATCCATTTAGATAGAGGTACGATGTCCAGTTTCATAAAATGCTCGAAGTTGAAGTATTAGGGCTATAAAAGCAATATTTGTGCCTAAGTTAACACATTTAAGTAGCTGATTTTAGACCTAAGACGGCTTGGTTCTAAGACTTTGTCTACACAGGTGTCTAAAATAGAGACGGCCCTTCGCAAAAGCAGAATTTAGCGCTATCTTTTGGTCCATGCCAAAAAGATTTACATCGACCAAACGTTTTATCGGATTCCCATGCACCCATCGTCAGTGGAAAGCTGATAGTCATTGCAAGTATGTGCACGGCTATTCGCGCGAGTTTTACTTTGAATTCGAGTGCAAAGAGATGACGAAAGAGGGTTGGGTTGTCGATTTTGGCGGTTTAAAAGACCTTAAGTCGTGGCTCGATACGATGTTTGATCATACCTTCTTGGCCTCGGCCGATGATCCGGAACTCGAACTTTTTAAAGAGATGGATAAGAAGGGCATTATTCAGTTAAGAGTTCTTCCCAACGTTGGGATGGAAGGAACGGCTGAATGGGTCTTTCATGAGTCTGATCAATTGATTCGCGCTAAGACAAATAATCGCGCTTGGGTCTCAGCAGTTGAAGTGCGTGAGAATGAGAAAAACTCTGCCATTTATAAATTAGTCGATTAGCTAATAGTGCGACTGTATTTGATAAACGTATCAAGTAGTTCTTGATCGTAGTCATAAACGGCGTCATTATCTTGTAACTTATTTTTCAATGTGGTCAAACAAGAGGCGATTAAGTCTTCGGTTGATGAAGTAGCCTCTTGTAGCTTCTTACTCAGGATCGTGACCAAATGGTCAACGATGACAAATTTCTTTGTCACAACAAAATAATTGCTCTTCTTACTTTCGATTCTAAATTTTACAGGTGTCTCAAAACTTTTAAATTCTTTAATTGTTCTGACGGTCCCTGCGTTTTTGGAAAATGAACTTTGGTCAACGGCTTTTTCCATAATGTAGATATGCTTGAGGTAGGCAGAGATGGCGTTAAAATCTTTTAGCGTGTGACCATCAAAGTGTGCATTGATTGAATCCTTGATGGCCTGCGAATCTTTAATAATATCGATCTTAATGTCCTGCGGACTAAGAAGTTGATGAAAAACTGTTTTCTTATTTCGATCGACTAAGTACTCCATGGCAAAGCCGTGCAAGAAGGCTACGTGACCTATAGAAGTTAGGTAGTCCATGGTCACGCCCGGAGTCGCCATCATAAACAGTGACCCAAGAGTCAACAAAAGCTGTGAGTGAGCAGCAAAACGTTCTTCAGATTTACACAGAGTCGTCAGGATATTAAAGTTTGAAATTTTATCCTTTCTTTGTTCTTCAGAGTCAAAAAGTGCGAGAGATATTTTTTGCGCCTTTTTCATCACATCGTTGATAAAATCTTGATCGCTACAGCCTTCTTCTCTATAAAGTGCATAACAAAAAAGGTCTTCAGCTTTCTTTATATCAACAGGCTTATTATTTTGTAGTTCTTGTTTTAGCTCTAGAGGAAGTTTGTCTTCAAAGTATTGCGTGTGTGCTTGCTTGGTGACGAGAATTGATCCGCCAGGATACTTGGCCAGTCTATCAAGATCAGCCTGCGTGACTTCAAAGCCCGGCTCATAGATCTTAATGACCTTCTTCTCACTGACTTGTAAGAAGACGTCATAAGGGTAGATTTCCCCTAAACAAAATGAAGTGTGTGATATTGAACGAAGCTTTACATTTGTCATGCAAAGCTATCGGTATATTAAGCTTAACCATGAGTAATATTTTAGGTACTTACGAAATTTGATACAAAACAGTCAGCTTTTATTTAATTTTACGACAAAAATTCTTTAATTTTATTCGACGTCCACTCAGGTGAATTAATGGCAAGATCGTGTCCCGCTTCTGGATGCATTTCTAATTTTCCGCCCCACACGCTATGAATATTTTCTGAGCATGAGTAATGGCAAAGTCGATCCTTCATCCCCGCTAAAATAAGCAGCTCAGACTTTGGTGGAGTCTTAGGAGCGTTGTAAGTCATTGCCGCGGTGATCTGGTTGATAAAACTTTTATGCGAAACAGGACGTTCTCTTTGATATTGAATCCAATTCTTTAAAATTGGTGGATGCTTATCTTTTCTATTAGAGACCATTTCCAAAATACCTTTTTCAACTAGGTCACGATCCCGTGTTAAAAAAAGTTTTAAAAATGTTTTCATACTTTGTGGTTGCAAACGTTTATGAATAGGACAAATTCCTTTAAAGCTAGTGTTCATTAAAATACATTTTTTAAAATCATCAGGATAAAGTTCCATCCATTGGCGCGCCATCATGCCGCCAAGAGAGATTGCGATCAAGACATTTTCCTGAGTTCCATCAAAACAGGACTGGTACTCACTGCGCATGTCTTCAACATAGGCTTTAAAATTTCTTGGAGAAATCGTTTGATTTTTTTCACCAACACCTGGGTAGTCAAGGCCTATGATTTGGTGACCCGGAAAAGCTGATTGCATTACTCCGACAAAGTCGCCCCAATGACGCTTCTCTCTGACTAATCCCTTAAGCAAAAAGATGTTCACACTGAATCCCTGTTGAGTTTACGACTTTCACATCCTAATCTATGCAGCGTCCTTCACCAAGAGTAAATCTAATCTGCCTAGGAGTTGACTCATGCCGTCAGTATTTACCAAGATTATTAATGGCGAATTGCCTTGTTACAAAATATACGAAGACGATCTTGTGCTTAGTTTTTTAGCTGTTCCCCCAAATCAACTAGGTCACACCTTAGTGATTCCAAAAGCAGAAGTTGATCATATTCTTGATGTTCCGCGCGAAACATATTTGCGCGTTATGGAGATGGGGCAGCTTATAGGTAAGGCCATTCATCAAGTCACTGGATCAAAGCGTGTGTGCTATATGGTTCAAGGCTTTGAAGTACCACATTTTCACTTGCACTTGGTCCCTTGCAATCATCCATCAGATTTAGACTTCAAAAATGCTAAGCCTAAGCCCGAGTCAGAGATGAGAGAAGTTCAAGAAAAAATTATTAAAAGTCTTGAGGCTCTACTCTAGAACAAATTTATCTGTTTCTTCGATCAACTTAGATCGAATGCCAACCTCAGCAAGTGCGTGCCCTGAATCTGGAATGATATGAAGTTCGGCTTCAGGCCATGCCTTCTTAAGCTCCCAGGCATTTTCGACCGGACAAACCACGTCGTAACGACCGTGCACGATGACTGCCGGAATGTGGCGAATCTTTTCGACGTCGCGAAGGAGTTGGTCTTCTGGTTCGAACCAACCATTATTCATAAAATAGTGACACTCAATTCTAGCAAAGGCATCGGCGAACTTGATGTCTTCTTCAAAGCCTTGAATATGAGCTTGATCAGGAATGAGTTTGCTTGTTCTCGCTTCCCACACGGCCCAGGCTGTCGCAGCTTCTCTGCGAACGTGCGCATCGGGACTAGTCAGTCGTTTGTAGAAAGCCCCCATGAGGTCATGTCGCTCACTCTCTGGAATCGGCTTAATATATTCTTCCCAAAAATCTGGAAATATTTTTGAACAACCTTCCTGGTAAAACCAGTCGAGCTCTTTTTTTCTAAGCATGAAAATACCGCGAAGAAATAATTTTGTGCAGCTGTAAGGGTGAGTTTGCGCATAGGCTAAAGCGAGAGTCGATCCCCATGAACTCCCAAACACGGCCCACTTGCTAATTTCCAAATGATTTCTGATTTTTTCGATGTCGGATACGAGCTCCCAAGTTGTATTGGCTTCGAGCTCGGAGTGGGGCTGAGAACGTCCACAACCACGTTGATCAAAAAGGACGATTCTGTACTTAGACGGATTAAAGTAACGACGATAATTCTTACCGCACCCGCCACCAGGGCCGCCATGAAGAAAGACGACGGGCACACCTTTTGGATTGCCACATTCTTCGACGTACAGAGTATGAAGCTCTGAGACTTTAAGGGAAAACGTATGGTACGGTTCTATTTCTGGATATAATTCTCTCATGAACAAGATCATGCCATTTGGAGAATGTTTTGGCACGAGGACAATTTAGCGGATTTTTAATTAATGGCCATTACGATCAATATTTTGGTCGTCCGGTGTTAGTACTATGGATTCGCACGGAAAGAGGTCCACTAAAAGCGATTGTTCAAGAGCCTCAGCTGGTTTTCTTTATTGGTCGAGAAGTCGAAGACGATAAACTTAAAAACTTAGGTCAGTTTGAACGAAAAAAAATACCACTCAAAGACATGACTTATCGCGACGTGGACGGTCTCTATTTCCAGAACTTGAAAGACTTATTAGATGCAAAAGAAAAACTTCAAGCTTTAGGTGTTCGTACCTACGAAGCGGATATTCGTCCCTTAGAGCGCTTTCTAATGGAGCGCTTTATTAGTGGAACGTTAGAAGTGATTGGTGAAGTTAAAGAAACTTCTCCATACATTGTTGTAGAGCAGGCTCAGATTAGAGCAAAGAAAGATATTGCAGTACCTTTTTCCATGCTGTCGCTCGACATTGAAACCAGTATGAAGGGTGATCTGCTTTCAATTGCTTTATCTCAAGTTAACCATGACAAGAGTGGTAGCGAGAAAAATATCGTTTTCATGAATGGAAGTATGCAGGGACAAGTCGAGGAAGCGACACCGGTTGAATGGCTTGAAAGCGAAGCGCAAGTTTTAACCCGCATGCTTGAGACGATTAAACTTTGGGACCCCGATGTCATCTCTGGCTGGCATGTTGTTGGGTTTGACTTTAAATTCTTAGAGAAAAAAGCCACTCGCTATGCAATCCCACTGACAATGGGGCGAGAAGGCGATCGCTTAAATATTTTTGAACGATCCGGCGTGAGCTTTGCCTCTATGCATGGTCGCGTCGTCCTGGATGGACCTTGGGCCTTTAAGTCTAATTTTTATTCGTTTTCAAATTTTAAATTAGATACGGTCGCTCATGAAGTTTTGGGAGTGGGAAAAGACATCGATGCTAGCGGCATGGCCAAAGTCGCCGAAATCGAACGCCGCTACAAAGAAGATCGCGCCGCACTTGCTCGCTATAATTTATTAGATGCTCAGCTGGTCAATCAAGTCGTTATTAAAACAGGCTTATTTGATCTGATGCTTGAGCGCTCTCGTATCAGCGGCCTGATGATTGAAAAAACCAGGCTGTCCACAGCTGCATTTGATCACTTCTTTCTTCCCAGGCTGCACCGTTTTGGTCACGTCGCTCCTAACGTCTTGGACATTGAAATGGATGGTGGCGCGAGTGGGGGGCACGTTTTTGATCCAGTGCCTGGACTACATGATCATGTCATCGTGCTCGATTTCAAGAGTCTGTACCCCTCGATCATGCGAACCTTTCACATTGATCCGTACTCTAGAATCGTTGCTGCTCAAGAAGTCGACAGCGGCGAAAATATAAAAGATATTCTTAACACGCCGGCCGGAATCAACTTCTCCAAAGAGCACCATATTTTGCCCGACTTTGTGGCAGAAATGATGACAAAGCGTGCACAAGCTAAAGCCAGTAAAAATTCGACACTGTCTCAAGCGATCAAGATTTTAATGAATAGCTTTTACGGGGTTATGGGTTCAAGGGGAAGTCGCTTCCATCACGTGGAGTTACCTGAGGCAATTACGGGAACCGGACGTTGGATTTTAGAAACGTCCAAAAGCATAATCGAAGAAAATGGCAATAAAGTTATATACGGCGATACTGACTCACTTTTTGTGCAGTTAAAAGTTGGAGAGGCGAGTAAGGCTTTCGAACGAGCAAGTGAGCTTGCAGAAAGTTTGAATATCGAATTGGCTAAGATTATTAAAACTAGATTTAAAACAACTTCTTATCTCGAAGTTGAGTTCGAAAAATATTTTAGAAAGGTCTTCTTTGCCCCACTTCGCACAGGAGAGGGAGCGGCTAAAAAACGCTACGCTGCCTGGAAATGGTCAAAGCATGAACTCGATGAGCAAACGCCGGTGGGAGAGTTCATCTTCAGTGGGCTTGAAGTCGTCAGGCAAGACTGGACAGATGTCGCCAAAGTTTATCAACGTGAAATCTACCGTAGACTTTTTTTAGGTGAAGATATTAAAGCTTGGACTAAAGAGTTTATTGACCGGATTAAAAATCAAGAGTTCAAAGATGAATTGGTTTATAAAAAGCGATTAAGTAAGCCAGCTAGTGAATATAAAAAGAATATTCCGCCTCACGTTCGAGCTGTATTAATGCTCAGTCAAATCGAAGAGTTTGCTGAAGAAGCAAATAGTGCCCGAGACGTTCAGTATGTTATGACCTCTAGAGGGCCAGTTCCTATTCAATTGAAGCCAGAGGATATAGACTTTCAACATTATATTGATAAACAAATCCGTCCTTTGGCCGAAAGCGTCTTATGGTACTTTGATTCGAGCTGGGACGAACTTGAAGGTGGAAGCCAACTGGATTTATTGTGATCGCTATTAAAAAAAATCCACTTGTTTTAGCTTTTAGAAGATTCATGTTTTTGCGCGGAACAACTTTGGCCGCTGCCAGCTCCTTTTACTTTATGCTTACCATTGTTCCTATGGTGTTGTTGGTGGTTCGTGCTATTGGCTTTATCTTTGGTGATCTGGCCGGCGCCTTGGAACACGTCTTTTTAGTAGTTCAAAACTTCTTCCCCGGTCTAACGGGTGGCTTTTTAACGACTGTACGCGAATTGGTTGAAACGGCACTTTTTGGTTCAGTTAAGATTACGCTTTTTAATCTTTTTGTTTTACTAGTGGGCTCTTTATCTTTTGTAAACTCACTTTGGACGGGAGTTTATCTCATTACTGAAGATAGAAGCTTCTTGTCTTGGCGCAATTATGTTCGCGCTATTGTGTTACTGGGCTTTTCTTCAATTTTTGTTACTTTGCTTTTCTTGATTCCCTCATTTTTTGTCTCAGTGATCAATTTTTTGCAGACGAATCAAACTCTGGTCTCAGTTTTTGAAGCGATTCAATTACCCAGAGAGTATTTTCTTGAGCTTGCCATTATCGACATTGATAAGAATTTCTTACTCAAGTCAGACTTCTTAGCTCTAACTCTCTTTATTATTTATTTCACTTTTACCTTCCGATTTGTTTTTAAATCCAGACTGAAGTGGCGAGATGCCCTGCTCAGTGCCTCTGGCTTTTCCCTTGGCCTTTTGTTGATGAAAAGAACGTTTTGGCTCTACCTTGAAGCCTCAAAACATTCGCTCATGAGTAGTTACGGCAAAGCTTATACTTTGGTCCTAGGAACACTTTGGATTTATCTGGGCATGTGTTTGTTCTTTCTTATGGTTTCGCTGGCTTGTGAGCTTTCCTCGCGGCGGCGCGCCTTGGATGCACAGACCTCAAAGGGCTACCATGGGGATACTTTTGAAGGAGAACAGAATTGATCCGCGTATTAATTGATTTCTACAAATTCTTACTGATTGTAGACATTATTTTGAGCTACCTTCCTCAGTACCGCCACCATCCTATCGTGGCCAATATCCGTAGGGCCGCAGACTTCACCTGTGCACCCGTTCGTCGTTGGCTTCCAAAAGATCTACCTTTCGATTTTTCACCACTCATTGTTATTGGTGTTTTAATTATAGTCGAATTGCTCTGGTAACTTGTCATATCCCTGCGCCGAGTCGTATCATATTGTAAGCGTATGACTTATGACCGGAGTTTGAATGGATTCAAGCTTATTACAATTCGATTTGATGGCGAGAGAAACTCTTGAGCTATCCTTAAATCTCGACTCAAGCATGTTTGATGAGCAAGAACAGATGGCCGACTTTCGTCCTTCTGGTCGCGGCTTCAGACCCCAAGGTCCAGGGATTCTTTATCGTGTAGTCACGGGGGGAAGTACCTTTAGTTTACGCGGATTTGCTTGCGATAATATCAAGGAGTCAGCTGAAGAACTTGATTCAGGCGACCTATCCTTAAGATCTACATTGAAAATTGAAGATGATGAAGAAGTTCAGATTCATCACTTTCGCTGCGACTTCATTGAGCAGGCAGAAGTAGTGATTGATCAACTCTTTAATCGTAGATTCCCACTTTTTGAAGATATGCTTTGTAATTTAAGTGATCCTGGTTATAGCTGGTGGATGGAGCCAAGCGAAGCCAATCTTACTGTCTACTTCAAGGCCCATAGTATTGAGCGTGAGAAGAACCTCATCAAGCTTGGTCCTATTGGCGATTATGCTCTTGCTCACAGAAGATTTAGCGAACTTCGTTCAAGCGTGCGTGGGATGTTCAGCGTGCGTGAGTTTAGTTGTGATGAAAGACGTATGGTGATTAAGCCGGTTGATGCTAATCATGAAGGCTTTAAAGCGCTTAGAAATATCTTCTCGAAGGGGAGAGCGGCAAACGAACTTCCAGGTTTTGGTGCCGATGAGTTAGGCAGAACATTGTTTTTCTACTTGAATGAGTTAGCGTCTGTTCGCGCCTTTTGGTGTGAACTTGCGCCAAAGCTTGAGAAAAAAACAAACCTATCTTGATGCAAATGCAAGTATAGATTATAATTTAACTATCAACAGGATGTTGGTGGTCTTAAACAGGATGTTTTTTTGTGGAAACAGCGACTCACTCTCAAGGTCTAGGTTCAGACCGACTTCGTAAAGCCATTGAACGCAACCGCGCTAAACAAGCTAAAAGAGATACCATATCAATGTCGAGAGCCACTAGTGGAGCGACTTCTAATACTTCATGGTCTTCACCTTCTGAGTCCACTTCAAGACCAACAATTGCTCAGGATGCCGATCAAGTTCGCTTTTCATCTTCACTTAGAAAAGGACCGAGAAAACCTCCAGCACCTGTGAGCTATTCAAAAAGATCAACTGCAGTTGTGAAAGCAAAGCCAAGAGCAACGCGAGCGACTAAGACGAAAAGAAGATCAAGTCTGAGTAAACCACTCAACGTTAACGATACAGTGGTTAAAGTTTTTTGGGCGGTTTGTGGAATCTTGGTTTTAAGACTCATTTTCTCCGGCGGGGGAGTAGTTGACTATTATGATCGCAAAGAAGTCCTAAATAAGCGCAGTTATGAAAAAGTCCGTTTAGAAGAAGAAAATGTAGCTCTTCGTGGAGAGATCGAGTTGATTAAATCAAACTCTGCTCACCAGAAAAAACTTGTACGTGATCACCTGGGCTTTATCGCATCTGATGAATTTTTGATTCTATTTGCGAAAGATTCAAAGGCGACAGCACTTTTAACTGATCCCCGACCTTAATTGCACTGGCAAAGTCGCTAGCGGATTTGATCTCCAAAACATGCCTGGCCCTGACACTCTTTGAAAACTTAATCGCGGGCGGTTCCTCTCGCCCCGGGTGAGCTTCCAAATCTTTATCAACATCAATAACTCTGAGCTCTGAATCAAGAAAAACTAAATCTAAATTAAAGTACGTATCCGGCATCCAAAATCGCCTCAAGCCTACAGCGTCATACCAAAATAAAGCACCTTCATTGTCATCGAACTCATGATCCTTTGTGCCTGAAAGGCCAACCTCATGCTCTTTAACTGAGTAGAGCAAAACAGTTTTTATTAATCGACCAGAGGGATGAGCAATATTGAAGCGACGCACAGAGTCCAGGGGGTCATTTTTAACGCCGGCGCGAAGTTGCTTAAACGTAGGTTCGTCGATGGGAGATGTACTCTGACTCTTTATCGTCTCATCTTGGCAGCCATAGAAACTAGAAAAAACCAGAAAAAGGGTGAGTTTTAGCCATATTTGGGGCATAAATTTATTCATGTCTTCTATCCTAGAAGAAGCTCTTAGAGGTGACAATGGAATCCAAGCAATCAGAAATCAAGACAGGTCTTATGCGCACACATCATTGTGGCGAAATTCGCACCAGCGATATCGGAAAAGATGTTGTGGTTGCCGGCTGGGTAAATAAGTCGCGAGATCTTGGTGGACTTCACTTTATGGATTTGCGCGATAAGTATGGTCTGACACAACTTGGATTTGAAGAATTCAAAGGTGATCTTTCAATTCTTAAAAAGTGTGCCTTAGAGTCAGTCGTTTTGGCGCGCGGAAAAGTTCGCGCTAGACCTGATTCAGCAAAAAATACAAAAATGGAAACGGGGGAAGTGGAAGTTCAAGTCAGCGAATTAGAACTTCTTTCTCAAAGTGATATTAATACGATCCCATTTCTTCCCTACGGTTCTGTTGATGCAACCGAAGACCTTCGTTTAAAGTATCGCTACTTAGATTTGAGGACTCAACGTCTTCAAGAGATCTTAAAATTGCGCTCGAATGTAACGACTAAAGTTCGAAATATTTTGGCAAATGAGGGTTTCATTGAAGTTGAAACACCCATTTTGTATAAGTCGACACCCGAAGGAGCACGGGATTATATCGTTCCTTCTCGAGTGCACCCTGGCGAGGTCTATGCACTTCCTCAGTCGCCGCAAACACTAAAGCAACTTTTGATGATTGGCGGAACTGATAAATATTTTCAAATCTGTCGTTGCTTTCGCGATGAAGATCTTCGCGCCGATCGCCAGCCTGAGTTTAGCCAGATTGATATTGAGGTAAGTTTTTCAACGCCAGAGTATATCAAGAAGCTAGTTGAACGAATTATCGCAGGGCTGTTTAAATTGCCTGAAGACTTCACGATGCGCACCATGAGTTACCAAGAAGCTATGGCGGATTGGGGTAGTGATAAGCCTGATGTTCGCTTTGGGCTTAAGCACTACGATGTTACAAGCTTATTTAACGATAGTGAATTCGCCGTCTTTAGAAGTGTGGCCGATGCAAAAGGATTGATTAAAGCTTCCTTCGTTCCCAGTGAGAATGGTAGCTTTTCTAGAAAAGATACAGATGGCTTTACCGATGTGGTTAAACCTCATGGCGGTAAAGGTGTTGCTTTTCTTAAGACTGACGCTGAGGGCGGAATTAAAAAATTCGTATCAGATGAACTTAAGCAAAAGCTTATGCAAACATGTGAAGCGACTGGTGAAGGGACATTCTTCTTTTTCGCCGATGCCAATGCCGAAACAGTACACAGCTGTGCCGATGCTCTTCGCCGCCACTTAGGTAAGAAGCTAGAACTGATCAAGGAAGGTTACGAGTTTCTTTGGGTCTACGACTTTCCACTTCTTGAGTGGGACGGTGAGCTTAAACGCTTCTTTGCCAAGCACCATCCCTTCACTTCACCAAAACCAGAGCAGTTTGAAACATTCCTTAAAGGTCATGTGGAAGACCTTAAAAAACTTAATGCTAATGCTTACGACGTCGTATGTAATGGTTATGAACTAGGTGGCGGATCGATTCGTATTTTTAGAAAAGATATTCAAGATAAGATGTTTGAAATTCTAGGGTTCACTCCTGAAGATGCGAAAAAACAATTTGGATTTTTTGTTGAAGCTCTCAAGTATGGAGTTCCTCCCCATGGTGGCCTAGCCTTTGGACTGGATCGAATCGTGATGATGCTGGCCAAAACAGAGTCTATTCGTGATGTCATTGCTTTTCCAAAAACGACGGCCGCGAGTGATCTTATGGCACATGCACCATCAGTGCCCTCGAAAGAGCAGCTTAAAGAATTACATATGGAGTTTACTAAGAAGTAGGAGTGAATATGTCTTCGAAAAAATACGAAACGTTTAAAGAATTCTATCCGTTTTATCTTTCGGAGCATTCCAATAAAGTGTGTCGCTTGATGCACTTTATTGGCACGACTTTGGTCTTGGCCATTCTTGTCTATGCTCTAGCTAGTCAACAATATAAGCTCTTATGGTTCTTGCCTTTAGCTGGTTATGGTTTCGCTTGGATTGGACACTTTGTCTTTGAAAAAAATAAGCCAGCTTCGTTCAAGCAGCCGCTTTTTAGCTTCATTGGTGATTGGGTTATGTATGCTCAAATTTGGACAGGAAAAGTTAAGATTTTTTAGTTCGCTTTTAAATCATTCGATCTGATTGACCAAATAAAACCGTCGTACCAAAAATGAAGAATACGTATGGCCACAATAATGGCAACACCAACTTCAAACCACTCCTCAACAATCAGATAGATTAAATAGGTACACAACAAAGTTACTGCTAGAAAAATGAATAAAGAGGCAATAAGTGGTAGCTTAGAGAAAAGATGTCCTTTCTCTTTATGCCAGACAATCCAATAGTATTGAAGTCCATGTAACAGCGCAACCATCGTGATGGCCTGTTCAATTGGCAGAAAAACAAAAGCCATAAATAGACTAATCGAAAGTGTTAAAGTGAAGATGAGCTTGTTTATTGAATTGTCTTTAGTAAAAAGTGATTTTTTCAAAACGATTAAGATTATGACACTAAAGATTAAGCTAAGAGCAATAAACTGAGGACTGCCCAGGCTTAGTTCTTGAATATAATTAAGCTCTCCCCAAGGAGCATTACTTGCGAAAAGCTGATCGAGATCAAGACTTATCGTAAACCTCGTAAGAACAAATGCGGGGATTAAGAAAATACTCAGATGAATGAGTTGATCACTTAAGCGATTTTTCTGTGTATCTTTTGACGTTTTAACTTCGTAAATTCTAGCCAAGCCAAAGTTTTGCATTGAAATATGCCAAAGATCCCAAAGTGCGACTAGACAAGCAAAATAAAAAAGAAGATGAGAGGGTAAAATGACTAAGGCTACTATCAACAAAGGGGACAAAAGCATTCGCTTTTTAAACTTGGTAAAGATTTGCTGATTACCGTGGCTGCGCCAAAAAACGAGCAGTAAATGAGAAAAATCAAAGTAGATAATGAGTGAGACAAGGGGTGCAAACATTTCATTCATGGTAAGCGAATGATTAATACTCACAAAAAAGACTAAGAGGATGATGGGTAGAAAA
The DNA here is from genome assembly GCA_002716825.1 of Halobacteriovorax sp. Taxonomy (GTDB): domain Bacteria; phylum Bdellovibrionota; class Bacteriovoracia; order Bacteriovoracales; family Bacteriovoracaceae; genus UBA4207. The sequence goes on from PBCC01000030.1 coordinate 31,177, forward strand.
AGAACAAAAATAGAGTCTTGCGTTTTATTGACGATATATTGTGTGTTTTTAACATGCATTAATTGATTATACCTTCATAACTGGCACAAGAAGTTAGCACAAACATGAATAATAGAAGTGTTTTAGTCATGAATGAATTCTAGCATAAGTTCTAAAAATTAAGCAGATATCATACTTTATTCATGAATTGTCTCAGGCTTTTGCTATACTTAGGCAATGAGAACCAAGCAGTACAAAATATTCTTCCTCGATGACGACGAGAAAATGACTTCAATGATCAAGAAAGTCCTCGAAGCAGCGGGATATCTTTTTAAGAGTTTTGATAGTACTGAAACGATTAGCTCAACTCTTAAAAAAGAATTGCCCGATCTTTTAATCGTCGATCCCGTCTTCGCAAATAATAGTGGTCTTGAGTTTTTAAAAACTCGGCAAGAAGTTACATTACTTTCAAAAATACCTGTCTTAGCGTTATCGAAAAAGCTTTCTCGCGATAATGTGAACCAGTTGATGTCTATGGGAGTTGAAGAGTATCAGATAAAGCCGATCAATTCGAGGCTCCTGCTTGGACTAGTAAGAAAGCATATTGAACTTGATACAGTTAGGAAATTTCACTTTGATGATGTTGAGGATGCCGTTGCCATCTCACAAATGAATTTCACTAAAGTTTCTGAGACCAATATTGTGGCCGAAATGCCAGTAAAGCTTACTGATGACGAAGATGGACAGTACCGAGTTGTTTGTCGTGAGCTAGAAGATCAGGGTGTTATTCCAGATAGTTTAAGTCTGACCCAGAATACCACCTTTGTTTCAGGCGATGGTATGTTTAGAGCGAACTTTAGGTGGCGTGGTCTTACTGAGTCAATGCTACAAAAAATTCGAGCGGGCAAGTTTTGATAAGTTTAAAGAACAAAACTATTTATCACTTAGATGATGATCCTGAAGTATTAGCTTTGGTTAAAACTGTTTGCCAAAAACGTTTAGGGATTGATTACAAAGAGTTTACGACCGCCGAATCTTTTCTTACGGCAGTCAAGAAGAAGACTCCTGATATGTGCATAATAGATCTTAATCTTAAAGAGAGTGCTGGCGCTGGCTTTATGGTGACCAAGGCAATTCGCAATCGTGATATTGGGAAAATGCCAATTATTGTCATGTCGAGACGCTCCTACGCTAAGGATATTTCTTTGGCCCTTGAATCTGGAGCGAGTGACTTTTTACCTAAGCCAGTTGACTTTGATCTTTTGACTGAAAAAATATCATTCTTGCTTAAAGGTGCTGAGACCAATTCGTTTCCTATGCACAAGATAAAGAATCCAATTAGTGCAAATCTAGAAATACATTTGCGACCAATCATGGTCGACGAAGCGTATCTCTATGTCAGCTCTAAGTTCTTTGTTCTAAAAAATACCAAGTTATTGGTAAAGCATACGATTATAAAGAAGATCTTTGATGAGCCTTCAAAAGAGTTTGTGGTTCATAACTGCGAATTAGAAAGTCATGATGGAAGCTATACGCTAAAACTTATCCCAAAAGATCCAAGTGATGAGTACTTTGAGAAAATTCATAGGTTTTTACTTTTGATGAGTTAAGCTGCCTCATCGAATAGATCGATCTGTTCACGATCTGAAACTTTATCTGCACCCTTCATAATATGTTCATTAAAGAAGTCCTCAAATACGACTTCTGTGCTTGAGAACATATCGGGTAAGCCTCTTCTGTCTTTTCTAAGCATTGGAAGAGCAAAAAGAAACAATCCTGTCGCGTAACAAACAAGATATCCCATTGTTCTTCTAAATGATTCGCCAAGACCAAGATGTAGTTCTGGCTTTTCTTTCGAATAAACACGAAGGCCAAAAACCATCTTGCCTAAAGTTTTTCCCTCACTTGTGTAGAGACTGAGGAAAAAATAAGAGAAGAAAACTGTCATTAAAACACTGAAATGGATAACCGGTAGACCAGTCGCTATAGAATCTTGAACTTGATAGCGTAGCTGATGAAAGAAATTTTTAAGAAAGCTTGTGTAGGTCAACATCACTAATTTCGAAGTAATACCAATCATCATCATATCGAAGGTAAAGGCATAAACTCGATGCTTAAAAAGTAATTGTGAATCTTGCTGTGCTTTTGCGATTTCCATAAAGGACTGATCGGTTAAATCAGCCCTTTATTAAGTAAAAGTGAATTACTCTGGTTTAGCTAAGATTTTTAGCTTCTTGCCACGTAGTTTTAAGCTCATGCAGCTTTTGCAGGGCTTCAAGAGGTGTCATTCTCATCACATCGACCCTAGAGAGCTCTTTTTCAAGACGCATGAGATGGCCCGGAATACTTGGTTGCGAGGCTTCTTCGAAAAAGCTGAGTTGCGTATTTTTAATGCTTCCTGTTGTCTCAACCTGTGAATTCTCTTCTAAGCGGTGAAGAACTTCTTTTGCCCTGGTGAGAAGTGGGGCCGGAAGACCTGCTAGTTTGGCCACATAGATACCAAAACTTTGTGAAGCACCTTTTTCAACTAGGCGGTATAAAAACTGAACGTCACCATCGACTGATTTAGTTTCTACAGTTAAGTTTTTAGCGCTGTCTTTCCGCTCCTCAATCAGGTCAATGAGTTCGTGGTAGTGAGTTGCAAATAAAGTTGTTGCCTTTGTATTTTCAATCAACCATTCGACGAGGGCCCAAGCGATCGAGAGCCCGTCCCAAGTTGATGTCCCTCTACCGACTTCATCAAGAATAATGAGAGAGTTCTCACTGGCGTGGCGAAGAATTTCAGCCGTTTCTGCCATTTCTACCATAAAGGTAGAGTGACCTTTGAGAATGTCATCACTGGCGCCTAAGCGGGAGAATAAGAAGTCACAAACTCCCAACTCTGCTTGCTTAGCCGGAATAAAGGAGCCAATTTGAGCGAGGAGTTGGATGATGGCAACTTCGCGCATGACTGTTGTTTTACCGGCCATATTGGGACCGGTGATAAGTCCAAAAGATCTCTCTTTGGTAAGCTCCAAGTCATGGGCCACAAAAGCATCTTTAAGGTTTGCCTTAATCAAAGGGTGCCATGCACCTTTGAGACTAACGCCTTTGTTTTTAGTGCTAATAAGTGGTTTTGAAAAGCCATCTTGCCAGCAAGTAAATGCAATTGAACCAAAGGCATCGAGATTTCCAAGTTCTGTCGAAAGTGTGGCGACACTTGTTGATAGGACTTGAACTTCATCGAGAAGAGCTTTAAAAATCTCTCTTTCAACCTTTTCAAGTCTAACTTTCGCCTGCAGCATATCTTTTTCAAGACTATTGAGTTCATCAGTTATATAGCGTTCAGTATTAACCAGAGTTTGTCTGCGCTCAAAACTCTTGGGCATTTTATCTGACAAGCTTTTTGGAATTTCTACAAAGTAGCCGAAGATATTATTGCTCTTCACTCGAAGCTTTTGAAATCCTGTCTCGCTTTGATAGCGCTCTTCTAATTTCTTAAGTTCTTCTTGAGCTCCGCCTGCCAACTTAGCTAACTTGTCTCTGTTTTTATGAGCCCCAGCTCGAATCAAATTGCCCTTATCAAGCGAAGCTCCCACGTCGTCATTAATGGTGGCTTGAATGACTTCTTTGAGCGCCGTGAGTTCTTTAAGCTCTTTAGGTTTTAAAGGTGTACGGGCGAATTTAGGAGCGCCCGTTAATAATTTTTCTAAGTTGAGATAAACATCAACGGCGCCAGCAAGGTTGAGCAAATCTCCACCTGTCGCTTTTCCGGTTGAGATCTTGGCCATAATTCGCTCAAGGTCTCTAACGCCTGCGAGTTCATCGCGCATTTGTTCTAAAGCATCACTATGATCAATCAGGTGGGACAAAAAGTCTTGGCGATCGCAAATTGCTTTTTCGTCTGTTAGCGGAGCAAGGAAAATTCTTTTAAGCGCTCTAGTACCAAGCGCTGATTGAGAGCGATCCATGTAGCCAATGAGAGACTCTTTATAGTGTTCCCGAGATTTTGGAAAGATCTCAAGACCTGTCAACGTTGGAAGAGTCACTTGCATATGGCCGCGATCATCACTTAGGCGCAGGGGGCGAATATGCATAAAGCTTTCGTGCTTTTGCGTTGTCCCCACGTAATATGCCAGTGCACCAATCGGTCCTAAGACATCATTGTGCTTCTTAATCGTTTGATCTCGTCCATAGCCAGGAACCAATTGAGAAAGCCAAGGTTTACTAATTTCTTTGTTAAAATAATCGGCACTCAAATGTGTGCGCAAAATGTTTTCATGCTCACACAGGCGATTGAGCGACGGAAGATCATCCCACTGTCCCATAAATGTAATGAGTTCGCGCGGAGAATTGAGTCTGAGCTTTTCAAGAAAAGCATTCTCGTCAACACACGATTGGGCCATGAAATCCCCTGTGGTGAAATCGAGAAAGACTAGCCAGATACAATCTTTTGCTCTGGCCGCACAGGCCATGAATTTTTGTTCACTATCAGCGCGTTCTAAATCAAAAGGGAGACCAGGTGATACGACTTGCGTAACGGCCCTTTGGACGATGCCAACAGCTTCTTTTGGGTCTTGAATTTGTTCAGCTATGGCAATGCGCAGACCTTGACCAGTGAGACGATCAACATATGCAGGGGCGGCGTGATGAGGAATGCCGGCCATGGGGATTTCAATGTCGCCAACTTTGCCGCGATGGGTGAGGGTAATATTTAAGCGCTTTGAAACTTCGACGGCATCTTCAAAAAAGACTTCGTAGAAATCACCCATCCTAAATAAAACGATAATACCTGGGTATTGGCTTTTAATTTCAAAGTACTGCTCCATCATTGGAGTTAGTTTGACGCCGGCGTTTATGACGTCGCTAGTAGTTGCAAAACTCAAAACGCTCTCCTGAGTGTGTGTGTATCCGAGCGGTATGCTCAAAAATACCATGAGGCAAACGAAGCCTGCAACCCATGATCGTGCTAAATTTGTTGTATAATAAGGTACTTATGACCAGATTTAAGCGATCCGATGCCATTCTTTTGCTCTTTATTTGTACCTGCTTAGGGCTGGGAGCTTTTTCTTGGACAGGCAGCTGGGAAAACGATGAGTTTTCTCCCGATGGCTCGAATATGCAAACACCTGAAAGTGGCTTCACCAGCTTCTTTGAAAAGGCTTTGTATTTCAAACTGGTCAATGATTCGCCGGTTGTTCATATGGAGGCGAGCCAGCTTTCATTAAACTCGCGCAGTAAGTGGATTTATTTTTTAGATCCCAAAGGACGCGCTTTCTCATCTTCAGGTTCACCTATTGATTACAACGCTCTCAAGGGTAGTCTTGATCAAAGCGGTGGGCGATTAGCGCTTGAAGAACAAGTTGAAGTAAATGCTAATAATTCGATTATTAAATCTAAACGCATGAGTTATGTCGCCGGTCAGGATCTTCTTACCAGTACAGGCGATGTCGATGTTCAAAGTCGCAATGAACTCAATGGCGATACGGTGTGGATTAAAAGCGATCAACTCATCTCAAATCCGCGAAAAAGAGAGGCCGTTTATAGCGGAAATGTGACGGGACGAATTCAACGATCGAGAGTTTATGAAGAGGGGATTAGCTTTGCTTCCGATCGAGTCGCGCTTGATTTAAACAGTCAGCACGTGGGTCTGGATGGGAATGTTGTAATGAAAAAACAGGCACTTACAGCAGAGGCCCGCCGAGGTGAGATATTTCTAGAGAATTATAACAAAAGGCTCAAGTATTTCGCTCTTTATGACGATGTGAAGCTTAGAGAAAAGGTATCTGCAAAAGGTGAACGCTTGGAGCGAAAAGCCTTTGCAGAAAAATTAGAAGGCGTGATGAGTGAGGACAGAATTGTCCTAACCGGTTTCCCTAAAGTGCTCCAACGTGGAGATATTATTAAGGGTAATCGCATCACGCTTAGAGAAAATAATGAAGTAGTAGAAGTTGAAGACGCAAATACAAATTTTAAGCTTCGTGAGTGAAGCTTAACGTTTAACAAGGATTGAATGGAACAAACTGTTCTGGAAGCACAACATCTGAAGAAGTCTTACGGCGGAAGAACCGTTGTGAAAGACGTTTCATTAAAAGTTGCTCAAGGAGAAGTTGTTGGTCTGCTCGGTCCAAACGGTGCCGGCAAGACAACATCATTTTATATGATTGTTGGTTTAGTTCGCGCCGATGAAGGCTCGATTAGAATGGATACGGAAACGCTTACAGAGCTTCCGATTCATGAACGGGCAATTCGCGGAGTTGGGTATCTTCCCCAGGAAGCTTCCGTCTTTCGCGATTTATCAGTTGAAGAAAATATTTACGCTGTACTGGAGAATAGAAAACTTCCAGTCGTGAAAAAGAAAAGTTTGCTCGATGGTTTGATTGGCGATTTTGGTCTCGATCATATTCGCAAGTCCCACGGGGGAGCACTTTCAGGGGGAGAGAGACGACGCGTAGAGATCGCTCGCTGTCTTGCCTTAGAACCAAAGTTTGTACTTCTTGATGAACCTTTTGCTGGAGTTGATCCAATTGCAGTGGGAGATATTCAAGAGATTATAGCTGGATTGAAACGCCGTAATATTGGAGTTTTGATCACTGATCATAACGTACGTGAAACACTTGGAATTGTTGATCGTGCTTATATCATGAGTGCTGGTGAGTTACTTGTAAGTGGAACACCGGACGAAATTGTGAACGACGAGAGGGCAAGGAAGTTCTACCTCGGCGAAGAATTTAAAATGTAACTTGAATTTTTTCAATGCATTTTAGTCTTAGTTGGTAACTGAATTAGGTAGGTACGTAATGGCCCAAAAACTTCATCAAGGTCTTCATCAGACGCAATCTCTTGCAATGACTCCACAGTTGCAGCAAGCGATTAAACTTCTGACACTGACTCACTTAGAAATGACCAACGTTATCGCCCAAGAGATGGTGGAAAACCCCATGCTTGAGGAAATGTCGGCAGGTGAGAGTGAGAATCAAACGGCCAGCGAAACTGATTATCAGGCTGAGCGTCTTGAAACGCAAAATGAAGAAGCAAAAGCCGGGGATTTCGACGAAGCTCCCATGGTTCAAAAAGATGACTTTGATTTTCAGTCCTATATAGAAGCCTATAACTCGACATCAAGTACGCCCAATATGGCGACTCGTGACCCGGATGAAGCTCCCAATTACGAGAATATGGTATCAAAGAGTATGACCTTGGCCGAACATCTTGAGTGGCAACTCATGATGGATGAGCTTAGTGAACCTGAAAAGAAAATCGCACATTTGATTATTCATAATATTAATGACGATGGTTATCTGGAAGTTTCATTCGATGAAATTGTGCAAGATAGCGGTTGTGAGCGCGAACAGTGTCAGGACATGCTGGAGACAATTCAGTCGCTTGACCCTGTAGGTTGTGGCAGTGCGGATTTAGTTGAGTGCTTACTAGCGCAGGCGCGCATTGCTGAGGAGAGATCTCCTCTTCTTGAAAAGATCATTCGTAATCACTTAGAAGATCTTCGCCATAACGACTTTGATAAAATTGCCAAAACAATTGGTGTGGATAAAGAGCGCATCAAAGAAACAGCGATGCTGCTTCAGAATTTTCATCCCAAGCCAGGTCGCCTGGTTAGTCCTGAAGAAACTCATTATATTGTTCCTGATATCTTTGTTGTTGAAGTGGCGGGAGAGTTTGTTGTGCAAGTGAATGATGAAGGTGTTCCACGTCTTCGTATTTCGCAGATGTATCAAAACCTCTTAAATGCAAACACGGCTAAAGATGATCCAACCCGTGAGTTCGTGCAGGATAAGCTTCGCGCCGCTATGTGGTTGATCAAGAGTATTCAAAATCGCCAACAAACGATCAATAAAACGGCGAAAGCAATTGTTCGTCAACAACAAGAGTTCTTTAAAAAAGGACCTCGTTTTCTTAAGCCTATGATTTTAAAAGATGTGGCCGAAGAAATTGGCATGCACGAATCAACTGTATCGCGTGTAACGACGAATAAGTATATGCACACGCCAATTGGAACTTTTGAGTTAAAATACTTTTTTAATACTGGTGTTGGCGGTAAAGATGGCGGCATCGACGTTTCAAGTGAAGTTTTGAGAATGCGTATTAAAGAAATGATTGAAAATGAACCACCTAAAAAGCCATTATCTGATCAAAAGATTGCAGAGCTTCTTAGTCGGGACGATGTCAATCTTGCCCGTCGAACAGTGGCCAAGTACCGAGAAGCAATGGGAATCCCATCTTCTGCTGTAAGAAAACGTAAAGAATAATAGAGAAGGACCGAATCGTTATTTAGGACGACAAAGAGGAGAACATCCAATATGAAAGTTACTATTTCCTTCATTCACATGGAACATACGCCAGCACTAGACGAACGAATTCACGAGAAATCGAGTAAGTTCGAAAAATATTTCGAAGGAGATGGACGTATTAAGTGGACGTGTTATGTGCAAGATCAAAAGCACTATAGCGAAGTTCATCTTTATGGACCACACGGTCAGTGGCATGCAACGGCTTCTGCCGATAATCTCTATAAAAGCTTAGACTTGGTTGTCGAAAAACTTGAGAAACAAGTTGATAAAACCAAGAGCAAATTTAAAAATAAGATTCATCGCGGTAAAGCACACCTCGAAATTCACGACCCCGTTGAAGCTTGGGGCGATTACGATTCTTTCAAAAAAGTCTCTTAATAAAGAATTAACCCCATCTTAGAATGGGGTTTTTTTTGGCCTGGGCTTTGCTTATTAAGCATGTATGTCCATGCAAGTTCATAAGTTCAGGTTTCTGGGAAGGCTTTGGCTGTCTATTATTTTGACAGTTGGCTTATTCGTCACAAGTTGCGGCCCAAAAACCGAGAATAAGTCTTTAAGCGTCTCTAACGCTCTACAACTGTGTCAAAACGATTCAAGCCCGATATTTGAGTCTTTGGACCAGTTATTTTTAAATCATCAGCAGGGGCTAAATTGGCTGTCTAGACTGACCTTTGAAACACCTAAAAGACAGTATCAAGTTCGCTATCTCTCACGGGCCCAACTAGAAACTCAAGCTTCACTCTTACTTCGTGGAGAACTCTCTTCACAGTCGACAGCTCAGATCGATCAAGCTTTTAAGTACAAAGAAGAGCTAAGAAAATTAGCGAAACTTAAAGAGCAAACGGAGCGCTTAGAATTTCTTGAATGCCATATGGGAAATTATTATCGTTTGGGTAAAATTCCTTTTAAATCATATGTTGACCTCAAAAATGGAAATACCCATCTCGAGCACGTTGTTGAGCTTTGCTCTGTGCTTCGTAATAAGCCCTCTTGCTTGGCCGAGTCCCGACTTATTCGAGGAGCTGACTTTAACTCAATGACAGAGAAGTATATTAAGAAATTTGAACAAAAATTTTTAGATCCGCGATTTAAACTTACAAGTAGGCTCGAGGGAATTGAATGTAAAAAAACAACCGAAGGAAAGAAACTTATATTGCCCGTGAGTGGAACTGAGCAAGATATTATTGCTGCTCAAACTGCCGCACAGTGGTGGAGTTCTAAAACGGAAAAGTTTCAACTAGAAATTGTGTCTTCAAACTCATCCAGCGCTATTAAAATCCAACATATTGATGAAGGGCCGTCCCACGTGAATATGCACGATAGGAACGAAATCAACTTAGGTCCCGGTCTTGCTTCTCCGTTAATCATTGCTCACGAAATGGGGCATATCCTAGGCTTTCCAGATTGCTATTTTGAAGCTTGGGATAAAGACAGTGAATCATTTATCTATATCGAGCTCGATCCCACTGGATCAAATCTGATGTGCAATATCAATGGCTCGGCAAAAATTCCAAGCGATTACTTTAAACAGCTCGAAGCAAGTTATTGCGACTAATCTTTTTTGAGTATTTTAAGGTGGGCTAAAACTGTTGCTCTAGCTGCCACAAATTCATGATGGTCAAGTCTAAGACCATGACCGACATGGCGAATAAATTCACTTTCCTCAATATCTACATCTTCATCACTGGCAGCTAACTGGAAGAGCATCTCGAGTACGCCAACGCGCTCCTCATCATTTAAAATCTTATCAAGCGTATTAGTGTAATGATGAACATCTAAAGAGGCGAGGGCCTTAACTTCTTCTATGGCCAGAGTCGCTACCGCTTTTGCTTGCTCCTCAGATAATTTGCACCAAGTTAACAAAGATTTTTCAATTGAGCCTCTTTCTAAATCGCAAACATTGAAGTCAGTATGTGCAACGCATGCCAAAAGGCCGGAAATAGCCGCTATTTTTGCTCTACTTTGATCGTCAAGCTCAGGCAGTAGCTCGCCTAATTTACTTG
>PBCC01000031.1 GCA_002716825.1 Halobacteriovorax sp.
TATGTCCTGCCTGATGTAGAGGGTGCTGATCACAAGCCGATGATGATGGAGTTCTATCTACCATAAATGATTGAAATGATAGCCTCAGCAATGGGGCTTGATTTTTGTCCAATATATTAGTATATTATAATATATTGGAGTGTTTGTGAGTTGGTTTATTATCGGAACAAGCGTTGGAGCAATCTTGGCCCTTACAGGGGCGGGGGGAGCTGTGCTTGCTATTCCACTTTTTATGACCTTACTCAATATGTCGCTCAAAGAAGCGACTACGGCCTCGCTTCTCGTCGTTGCAGCATCGGCCATCATTGGCTCACTCTCTCAAGACGGTAAAGTTAATTTAAAAGTCGTTATGCTCTTGTTTTTTGCGAGTACTTTTGGCGCATGGGCAGCCTACCCATTAAAACTTCTACTTTCAGCGTGGATTCTCAAAGTTCTTTTAGCGACCCTTGCTCTCTATAGTATGTGGGTCATGTGGCGTAAGAAGTCTGATCGCTCGGGTAGTGGAAGATCTCTTTTGTGGCATCTTCCCGGAGGTCTAGTTCTTGGTGGGCTAACGACACTCACAGGGCTAGGCGGCGGAGTTATTCTTTTGCCGTGGTTGAAGATAACGACCGGAAAAACAGATATTGTTACTTCATTGGCTACGATCGCCATGATTAGTAGCTTCTCTTTTGGCATGCAAATTTCTTTTGGGGCAAAGCTGCCTCTAGTGGGGGATATTCTTATCACCTTGGTTTCAATTATTATTTCAACCTATCTGGTAAAGCGTCTTTTGCAAAAGTTGAAAACTGAACAAGTTCAAAAAACAAGAGTGTATACGTTTACAATGGTTGTGATTTTTACACTAATAACTTTATTTGGAAGATCTGCATGAAGAAGAGACTCAACGTAGATACGATGAATGAACGCTGCAAGGAAGTTGCCGAGCTACTTAAAAGTTTGGCCCATCCTCAAAGACTGATGATCACTTGCCATTTGGCCGAAGGTGAAAAAACGGTGAGTGAGTTGCAAGAGCTTTGCGCTATCTCTCAATCGCAATTATCGCAATTTTTAGGCCGACTTTCGCGCGAAGGACTCATCAGCTCGCGAAGAGAAGGACAGTACTCGTACTATAAAATCAAAAATGCCGATATCGTAAAGCTATTAGGCAGCATGCAAAAGATTTTTTGCTAAGGAGAAGTAATGACTATTGTCGAGGATATCACTTGGATGCAGGCTCTTGCTGGAGGGGCCTTGATTGGACTTGCTAGCTCATTATTACTTTTTGCCAATGGCAAAATTGCCGGTATTTCAGGCATCGCAGGCGGAGTTCTAAATGCTAAAAAAAATGATCGCTGGTGGCGCATTCTTTTTGTGCTTGGGCTTGTTATCGGTGGGTTTATTACAGTTTATTTAAATCCAAACAATACCATTTTGATTGAAGTCCCAAGTCTATACCGAAGTATTACTGCTGGAGTTTTTGTTGGGATTGGAACTGCGCTGGGTAGTGGTTGCACAAGCGGACATGGAGTTTGCGGTATCTCACGTTTTTCGAAACGTTCACTTATCGCCACTGCAACCTTTATGTTCTTTGGATTTGTCACTGTGTGGCTGGGGGTTTAAATGAAAAATATAACAAGCTTACTCGCTGGATTTATTTTTGCTTTAGGACTTGGGTTATCGGGTATGATGAACCCGCTTAAAGTTAAGATGTTCTTAGATGTCACACGGACTTGGGATCCCGCCCTGGCCTTTGTTATGATTGGCGCGATTGCGTTTTATGCGATTACATTTCGCTTTATTGTGAAGCGTGAAGCTCCACTTTGCGAAGCAAGCTTTTCTCTTCCGACGAAAACAATCGTAGATAAGAAGCTGCTATTGGGTTCTGCCTTGTTTGGAGTTGGATGGGGCCTAGCAGGTATTTGTCCTGGACCGGCTTTTGCCAACTTAGCCTCTGGCGCAATGAGTATATTTGTCTTTGTTGTTGTGATGGTTTTAAGTATGTTTGCAGTCAGGAAATTGGAGAAGTGAAATGAAGAAGTTAGAGACTCTCTTTGATGAAGTCACAAGTACTTTAACTTATATTGTCTATGATGATGCTAGCAAACAAGCCATCGTGATTGATCCGGTTTGGGATCTTGATGTTGCTGCAGGAGTTTTGTCTGAAACTCATCACGAGAAAGTTAAACAGTTTTTAGCAAGTAAAAACCTCAATCCGATTTTAGTCATGGAGACTCACGCTCACGCCGATCACCTTAGCGGTGCTATTCTCATGAAGCGCGATTATCCTGAAATTAAAGTTGCGATAGGCGAGTTCATCACAAAGGTTCAAGAGGTTTTTGCACCAGTCTTTAACTTCAAAGAATTCAATACGAGTGGATCTCAGTTTGATATTTTACTTAAAGAAGGCGAACTCTTCGAAATGGGCGTATTTAAAGTTCAAGTCTTTCATACCCCAGGTCACACTCCAGCTTGTTCGTCTTATTTGATTGAAGATCATCTTTTTACTGGGGATGCTCTGTTTATGCCAGACTCTGGAACCGGCCGCTGTGATTTTCCAAAAGGCTCAGCGAAAGATTTGTATCACTCGATTCAAAAATTGTATCAACTTCCTGATGAAACGAAAGTTCACCCAGGACATGACTATCAACCAGGTGGGCGCGAACTTAAATTTGAAGCTAACTTGGGCGAACATAAGAAAAATAATATTCAAATTACTGCGGCCACTACTGAAGCCGAATATATTGAATTCAGGCAAACGCGCGATAAAACTCTAAATGCCCCCAAGCTTTTGTATCCAAGTATTCAGGTCAATATCACGGCAGGAAGACTGCCGGCGCAAGAAGACAATCAGGTTTCTTATTTGAAGATCCCGCTTAAGCTCTAACTCATTGATATTAGAGACTAAAGAACCTTGCTTTGGCGTGAATAAACTTCCTAGCTCATTGATTTTATGGGTGAAACCCAGTTATCTTGCGCTCAATGAAAAAGCCCCTTAGACCCCACCTTTACTCACTTCCGTTGGAAGAGCTGCGCGATTGGCTTGCTGAGCGTGGACTCGCTCGTTTTGGTGCTGATCAAATCTATAACTGGCTTTATAAAAACTGGATTACCGATCCACTACTTTGGGGCAATGTCGCTAAGAAAACGAAAGAGGCACTACTTGCTGAGTTTGATTTAGAGGTTCCAAAGATTGTTTGGCAGGGCCTTTCACAAGATGGAACCAGAAAGTTCTTAGTACGCATGCAAGATGGTAAGACCATTGAAACTGTTGCTATCGCAGCAGATGATCGTTTAACTCTATGTATTTCATCTCAGGTCGGTTGCGCTATTGGATGTACTTTTTGTCACACCGGAACCATGGGGCTCACGCGCAATCTTCAGGCGGGAGAAATCGTTGGCCAGTTCGTCGCTGTGACTAAATGGCTTAAAGAAAATGTTGATGTCAATGCCAGGCTTTCCAATATCGTTTACATGGGACAAGGTGAGCCACTTCATAATTATGAAGAAGTAAAAAAGTCTGCTCTGATTTTTCTTGAAGAAAAGGGCATTGGTCTCAGCCAAAGAAAGGTAACGCTTTCAACCTCTGGACTTGTTCCGCAGATCAAAAAACTTTGGGACTTTCCACCAGTGAATATTGCCATCTCGCTTCACGCTGCACACAACGACGTTCGCTCAGAACTTATGCCGATTAATAAAGCCTTCGATCTAGAGCGTTTGTTTGACGCGATAAGAACGATTCCTTTGAAGGCCAGACGCCGTATCACTTATGAGTATATTTTGATAGCGGGACTCAATGATCGCCAAGAAGACATTGATGGTCTTCTCAAGCTTCTCGAAGTTGAAACCTCAAAGGTTAATATCATTCCATTTAATGAATATCCCGAAAGTAAGTTTAAGCGTCCAAGCGATACCCATATTCGCTGGTTTCAAAAACAACTGTTAGATCAAGGTCATACCTGTACGGTGAGAATTACAAAAGGGGATGATATCTTGGCGGCTTGTGGGCAACTGAAATCAAAAGAAGATTCACTCAATCTTTGGTCATAAAAAAAGGCGCTTGAAGCGCCTTTTGTTTTTAGTTTCTATCGATCATTTTCCAGGGAATAATTTTTCCCTCATCTTTGGCCGGAGCCTCTGGACTTGGGCTATCAGGTTTGGCCCAATCAGCATCGCGCTCAGGACTTGAAGCCAGATCACGTTCAGCCTCTACACTTTCTTCAACCTTAAAGTGACTTTCGTCATCCCAAGCCGTCTTTTTAGCTTTCGCGTCAACTGGCTTGCTGGTTGGCATTTTAAAGCTTGGCGCTTTATAGCCATCGGCAAAAGCTGTGCTTAATGCTGTTAGTAGTATTAGTGCCATGAATTGTTTCATATCGAGCCTCTTTTCACGCTGTCTTTAACGTGTCTGTTAATTTCCTATCGGTGAAATCTCCTTAGGACTTAAACAGCACGCCTTTAGTTGACCATTCTAGTATAGCAAAGATTCGAATATGCTTGTTATGTTGCCGGAAGCCCGCGATTTTGGGACAATCTGATGAATTAGAGGTCAAGTAGTTTCAAGAACTTGGGACGAACGCCAAGAGAGCAAGGCTGCTCTTTGGGAATTGAAGGAGTCATTCGTGGCAAAGTCAGGCCAGCGTGCCGTATTTGGTGTTTTATTTCTCGTATTTGTTTTCTTCGTTCTTTTAATGGTTTTTGCCAGTTACACCCTCAATACTTTTCAAAGTGAAAGTAATCTTATCGGCGAAAGCGGTAAGAACGGATCAATCGGAGTTGTGAAAGTTGAAGGCACGATTATGGATGCCGAGCCAACGCTTAAACTTCTTCACCGCGCTGAAAAAGATAAAAAAATTAAGGCCATCATTTTGCGCATTGATTCTCCCGGTGGAGCAGTTGGGCCAACGCAAGAAATTTATGAAGAGGTTCGTCGCATCGACTCTGCTTACGATGAAGATCCAAGTAAAGGTAAGCCGGTCTATGCTAGCTTCGGAAGTATCGCGGCTAGTGGTGGATATTATTTAGGTGCGGCCACGAGAAAAATATACACCAACGCGGGAACGCTAACGGGTTCGATTGGTGTGATCATGCAATTCATGGACCTATCAAAGCTTTATGAGTTGGCCAAAGTAAACGCTCAGGTCATTAAGTCGGGAGAGTTTAAAGACTTTGGTAATCCTCACCGAGGTCTGACTGAACAAGAACGTCATCTCTTGGAAGTTACTTCAAACGATGTGCATAAGCAGTTTAAAGAAGATGTTTTGTTACTTAGAAAAGATCGTTTAAAAAAACCTATTGATGAACTTGCCCAAGGCCAAGTCTTTTCCGGTCGTGAAGCGCTTGAGCTGGGTCTTGTTGATGAACTTGGTGGACTTTGGAAAGCTGGCAGAAAAATTCACGAAGAGCTTAAACTTGAAGGTGAATTTGGACTTAAGTTTGTTAAAGAAAAAGAGAAGACATCGCTGCTTGAACTTGCGCGCTCGCTTGAAGAAGTAAAGACCACAATTTCATTAGTCAGACAGTGGGTGAGTGCTCGTACCAACGAGTCACCTTCAGCAATGTTCTTAATGCGCTAGAGGAGCAACGTGGAAGTTTACCTACATTGGCTTCAAGATAATTTACTTGCTGTCGTCGCGGTCACGCTGACGTTAGTTTTGATCTATCACTACCTGATTGAGAAAGACACGGTAACGAAGCTATCGAAGCGTTATCGCAACTCAATCTTTGAAGCGCAGTCGCGAATCTTTTTAAATGCAACCCAATATCTTATTTCTGGCAATAAAGACCAAGCGATTAAAGAATTTTTGAACGCCGTTGATATCAATCGTGAAACCATCGAGACTTACTTTGCGCTCGGCGGCCTTTTTAGAAGTAATGGTGAAATTGAAAAGGCGATCTCAATTCATCGGTCATTGATCGCAAGAGAAAATATCAACGAGAGTACGCGTCTTCGCGCGCTGAAAGAACTCGCGATCGACTTTGATAAAGGTGGCTTTGTTGATAAAGCGATTGAGACCTATAAAGACGTTCTTCGAATTAATCGAGATCAGTATGAAGTGATCCAAGCACTTTGCCGTATTTATGAAGATACAGGCGATTGGGATCAAGCCTACAATTACAGAATCATGCTTTCCAAAGTGGCGCATGAAAACCAAGCAGAAACTGTGTCCCATATCTTGGTTCAAAAAGCCAAGACCAGCTTCGATCAAGGTAACCTAGGGCGCTGTCATGAAGATCTCGATGATGCCTTTCGTTTTGCACCATCAGTATCAGCTAAAATCTTGCGCATCCGTCTCTTGTTAGTTGAGGGCAAGGTTGATCAAGCAGAGTTCCAACTCTTGGAGCTCATTAAAGAACACCCGATGTACACTTCATTTATTTTTGAAAGCTTAAGTGAGCGGGTTCGAACTGAGATTGAAGAAGATTACAAAGCTCGCTTGGCCGCACTTAGGGGTTACTTTATCGGGCTTGAAGACGATGAGCTGATGCTGTCTCCCTCTGTCGTTTTAACCAATGTTAGGTTACTTAAAGAAAGTGGTGAGGCTGATCGAGCGGCCAAATTGATGCGCAATTGGATGGAGCTTAATCCACAGTCATCCGAAGTGATGAAGGCCGAGTTGATTAAGCTTCTTATTGATCTTGGGCTTAAAGATGAAGCTCTTATGCATACGACTCAGCTACTCAATAATTTAAATCAAAGTGTGACAAAACACTTTTGCAGCCAGTGTGGTTATAATTCCGATGAAATTTTTTGGCGCTGTCCACAGTGCCATGAATGGGAAACGATTCAATTTAGATGGAAGGTTTCTTGAAAAACGTATTACTTCTTTTACTCTTTTTACCATCGCTTCACGCTGCCGATAAAGTCATGATGGTGAAGTATTTAAATACTGCTTGGGGCCACGTCCACCAGAATGCCTCTCGCTATTCGACATCATTGACCACTGTCTCTTGTGGTCATCCTATTAAGATTTATGAAGTTAAGTCTGAATGGCACAAAGTGGGGGCCGGTCCATACACTGGTTATGTGGCTTCAAGCCAATTAAGTGATAAAAAGCCAACTTGTGTGCAAGATAAGTACCCACGATTCTTCGATGATCTAAAGCTTGAAATCACTCAGATGTATTATTGGGGCAAGCTTTATGACCATTATATCGAAGGCAAATCGAGGTTAAAATGAGTCGAGTCTTATTGATTCTTTTGATATTCACAAGCCTTGCTTATGCTCAAAAAATAGTGAGGAGCTAGTAGACTTCAGCTCGATTAAAGATGTTCTGCAAAAAGATCGTCTAGATGAAAGTGCAAAAATCAAACAAGAAAAAGCACAGAAGCAACGTATTGCCAGTGAACGTGCAAAAAAAGCCCGCTTTAATATTCCAGATGAAGTCGACTTTTGGGAAATTATGTCTGAATTGTGGCTTGTGAAGAATCACCAGATCTTAAAATGGGACTTTCAAAAACCAGACTTTGGACTAGAAGGTGCGTTTAGCGACTTTCTGGAAAAACAGGGGCTTTTTGAAAAGAAGTTTAGAATCCTCTTGCTCGATTCACCTAACGTCACACACTTCGCACTTCCCACCTCTAAAAACTCTTATCTCTTTATTTTGTCGCTACCATTTATTAGAACCCTCGATTTATCAAAGCTTGAAATTTCACTTCTACTCATGGAAGACATGGTGCGCGCAGATGCCGAGCTGTTTAAAAGTCATGTGAGGCCGACGGCGCAAAGCCTTCTTGGCACTAATTACGCTGGCTCTAAACTTGATCTTAAAAAAGTAGAATTGGTGCTAAAGAAATATGATGAGATGATTCTTGATAAAGGCTTTACTTTTTCTCAGCAGTTCGAAGTCACAAAACATATGGATAAAACTTTAAAAAATGATCAAGAATTGTGGGGAACTTACTACCGCATGATTAGAAAAATCGATGCTCTTGTTAAAGAAAATAGTCTTTATCGCAATTTACCCCGCATTTATCCTTCCCCTGAGCTGCAGCTTAATTGGCTTGCTCCTCCGAAGCGAAAAGGTCCGTGAAACTTCAAGGTTTTTCGCGCTTTAGTAGCGCAGTCCTAGCTTACTATCTTCTTTGTGGCCTGTTTCAATTGGTCACTGTTTCGCTTATTTCATTCTTCCACTTCCTCCTAGATCACAAACTAGGCGTGATTGAGGATTGGGTTTTTGATAAAGGGTGGGAGATCGTAGTTTTAGTCAAAGTCTGTGCATTTTATGTGGTCCAAAAATTCGTGCATCTTCCCTCACAGTCTAGGCAGCCTTTTAGAGACTTAATTCTTGAGACTTGGAAAAAGCCTTCAAGAAATCTCTTTGCGCTTTGTGTGGCAGCATTTTTGATTTGTATCTTTAGCGCTTCACCTGTGACTAATTTCCATCAAGGTGCCAATATCTTCAAGGCTTTAATTAGCTATACAGGTATCAGTGTTTTGCTTCTTCTCGATGTCTTGATGCTTTTGTCGTTACGTCTTCACTTTGGTTTTGGAATTTGGGAAAATCGTTTTTCAGTTCTTGTCTTGGCCCTTTTGTTTTGGCTGGCCAATAAAATCCTCTTTCCGTTTGCACTAGCATTTGGCGCACATATCTTTTTTATCCATCTCGCCGTACTCCAGTTGGCCTTGTGGGGGAGAGATAACTGGAGTGATCCAGCCTTTTTTATTGGATTTGTCATCGCACCAATGGCAGCGCTGGTGGGAATTGATCCAGTATGGGGAGATCGTTTCTCGATGCTTTCTTCAACTTCTGATCTCCATGTTGCCACTTATGCTGCTATCTGGTTGCTTTGCAGCGGCTTTATTTGGTGGCGGGCAAAGACCGAGCAAATCGCTTAAGTCGAATTGACCATCTTTTGACAACCCCTACCTCTTTGCCCTGTCAACTTTTGACAGCAAGATTGCTATAATTTCAAATGAATAGAAACTTAAAAGGAGAATTCAGTGCAAGCAACTGAGCTTAATATCTTAACAATTATTTTAGAGTCGGGCCTAGTTGTGAAAGCAGTCTTGGTTTCCCTCATTCTGGCATCCATTATTTCTTGGGCCGTGGTTTTAAAAAAGAATAAGAGTGAAAGTCTATTAACCAAAGGCAACCAAAACTTTTTACAAGTTTTCAACTCAGCTCATTCAATGAATGAAGTTATGGAGAAATGTCAGAACATGGAGTTCTCTCCCTATAGAACGATGTTTTTTACTGGCTATCAGGAATATTTAAAAATCAAAAATTCACTCGAAGCAAGTAGTGTGAAGCGAACGCCTAAAGAGTTCTTCTCCGAGCACGGATTTGGCTCTATTGAGCGCGCACTTAAAAAAGGAATGAATGAAGGACTTATGAAGCGAGAAGAGAATCTTTCTATCCTCGCATCGATTGGTTCTGTTACTCCCTTTGTAGGTTTATTTGGAACAGTCTGGGGAATTATTGATTCATTCACTGGTCTTGCTTCCGGTGGTGGAACGCTTGATGCCGTAGCCCCTGGGATTGCTGAAGCACTTGTCGCAACCGCGGTAGGTCTTGCTGCCGCCATTCCGGCCGTCTTATTTTACAATCACTATAATAATCTCAATGCACGCTCTAGTTCTGAACTTGAAAACTTCGGGCAAGACTTTCTTAATATGCTTGAGCGCTCAGTCCTAGCAGGCTAGGGAGAAATTATGGCATTTTCAGCAGGCAATGGTCGCAAAGGACCAATGGCAGAAATTAACGTCACACCACTTGTGGATGTCATGTTGGTTCTGCTTGTCATCTTTATGATTACAGCTCCTCTAATGTTAAATGGTATTTCACTTGATCTACCTAAAACAAAAGAAGCCAATCCGATTAACCTTAATACGACCCAAGTAATCCTTTCGATTTCAAAGTCTGAAGAACTCTACGTTGGGCAAGATAAAGTCTTAGAGAATGAATTAGTATCTGAGCTTCAGGCTAAATTTAAAGAGACAAAGTCGGATACTTTATTTCTTCGTGCAGATTTCGCTTTAACTTACGGCAAAGTCGCCAAGTTGATGTCTTTTCTTAAAAGCTCGGGGATTACAAAAATTGCATTGGTGACGGAACTACAAAAATGAGTCAAAAGATCCCTGGAGAACATGGCCTAAGCTTTTACAGCGCACAATCGACGTTGATTCATATCTCGTTGGTTGCCATTGCTGTAGTGATTGGCAAGCTCAGCTGGGATCGATTGCAGGAGCAGCGCTCACTTAATATCCAATTGGTTCAAAATTCCGTTCGCGTCGATATGGTCGCCATGCCAGAACTTACAGTTAAAGAACTCAAAACTTACGAAGAACCAAAAGTCGAAGAGGTCGTACAGGCTGAGCCAGCTAAAGTTGAAGAGGCACCACCTGTCCCAGATCAACCCGAATTTATCGAAGAGAAGAAGAAGCAAGACTTTGCGAGCATGCTCAAGAATCTTTCGAAGAAGAAAGTCGATGAAAAAACCGTTAAAAATGCCAAGAAAAAAGAAGCATCCGTTTTCGATGGAAAAAAAATTGATAAGCTTTTGGCCGCAGGCAATAAACTTTCTGGTGGTGCGGCTTTAGTGGGAGGAGAGGGAAGTGCAGCTCAGGGAGAGTATGCCCGCTACTTGGGTACAATGCCTGAAGCAATTAAACCTTATTGGAAGTTGCCAAGCTATCTAGCCTCACAAAAACTTCAAGCTAGGGTGCGCGTCTTTATTCGCGCCGATGGAAGTTTAATTAAAGCAGAGCTCTATGAATCTAGTGGTGTGAGTGAGTATGATGAACGTGCAATGGAAGCCGTCCGTCGAGCTAAGTTTACGCCGATGCCTAAAGGACAAGAAGCTCGCGGTATTGCCGGTGAGATTGTTCTGGGCTTTCCTCTATAAAAATATGACCTAGGAGTCATGATGAAATTGTTAATCGTAGTTTCGACTATTCTATTTTCTCTAAACGCGCAGGCACAAAACCTAACTGTCGTAGCCGTAGGTGAGGCAGGGGTTGAAGCCAGTCGGGTTGCTTTTGATGCTGAGTATGGCAGTCTCTCTGGAAGTGATTTAGAAATGGCAAAGGGCTTTGTTGATATATTAAGGAAAGACTTTGCCTTTTATAAAGGGACGTTCGAGGTACTCGAGGGAGCTAAAACACCTCGTGTTGGAACTTCTCCTGATTTTTCTGAGCTTAGTAAAAAAGGAATTACTTTTGCTGGCCATGTTTCTTTTAGAAAGGATGCGCTCATTTATGTCTCGGTTCAACTTCACGACGTGTTGGCCAAGAAAGTCGTTTTAATTAAAGAGTCTGTTCTTGCTAGTGATAAGCTACGAGATGCCGCCCATGAAAGTGCAGATGCTCTCTTCACATCAGTGACTGGCAAGCCGAGTGTGTTCCAATCGCAAATCACTTTCATCTGCGATAAAGGAACTCGAGGCGATAATATTATTAAAGAACTTTATATTATGGACTTTGATGGCAAGAATGCCCGTCGATTAACCAATCATGGTGGCGTTGTCATGTCGCCAGCGATTTCACAAAATCGTAAAAAGATTCTCTATAGCCTTATTCAAAAAACGAGAAGTAGATCAAGAAATAATAATCTCTATGTGCTCGATGTAGACTCAGGGCAATCAGAGCTCGTCTCAAGTCGCGATGGTATCAACTCTGGTGCGGTGTTTATGCCTGGAGATCAAAGTATTGCGCTTACCCTATCTCATACTGGTAACGCTGAAATTTACGAAGTGAGCTTGGCAACGAAACAAATCGTTGGAACTCTAACAAACCACTCGGCTCCAGATGTCGACCCTTCGATTAATGTCGATGGCAGTAAGATGACGTTCTTATCTGGTCGTGCCAACAAAGCCGAAATTTATACGATGGATCTTCCTGGACGAGAGAAGAATACCAAGCGTATTAGCTATGTCGGTAAATTTAATGCCACTCCAAGGTTTTCTCCCGATGGAAAAGAAATCGCATTTTCCTCATGGTTAGATAATCGTTTTGATATTTTTAGAATCGGCTCGGACGGACATAACTTGGTTCGCCTGACTAAGGACTTTGGCTCAAATGAAGATCCTACCTATTCAAATGATGGACAGTTTATCGCTTTCGCCTCGCAAAGAGTCCTCTCTAGAACCAAGGCCGTCCAAAATATATACATTATGACCAGGGATGGAGAGATGATCGGCCAAATCACGGATGGATTGGGTAACTGTCAAAGTCCTAGGTGGACTAAGTAGTTAAAAATACTAGAAAACGTGTAAATTCTTTAAACACCATACTATTTTAGTCTTGTAAAATATTCTGACGCAATGTATTATTTGCCTAGTTCTGCTGTGCATTATTTACGCACCAAAATAAAAATTACTGTCTAGGAGATAATCAATGAACACATCTATGTCGAAAGATTTGACGGAAATCGAGCATTTGTCAGCTATTTTGCTTTCCACACTAGATGAGTCGTTTTTCTTTAGTGAACTAGCTTCACACCTTAACAAACATATCGGAGCTGATCGCGTTCACGCTTTTCGCGCTTTTGAAGATGGTAAAGTTGAGCAAGTATGCGATTCAGGTAAGGCCATTATCGGTGGCAAATGCCTAGCTAAAGGCGTAGGCCCGGCTGGCCACGTTATTCGTACTAAAAAAGCATATTTCTGTAATGATACGGCCCGCGACCCTCTTTTTCATGAGGAGCAATCAGGCGGCATTATCCGCGAACTAGCCCTTCCAATTCAACATGAAGGCGTAGTGATTGGGACTGTTCACTTTCAGATGTTAAAGGGTGAGCTTGAGTTCTCTCGCGAACACATCACTTCTGTACTTGAAACACTTTCAAAACTAAGTGGTCCACTGGCCAATATGAAGATGTATCTTGCCGCTAAGTCACTTAATGAATCACTACTTCGCCAAATTGAACAAAAAGAAAAAGAACTTAAAGAGCATTCATCAGTAAGCGAAACAGAGTCTCGCTTTAGCACTGAAGAAGGTAAGCTTGTTGGTAAAAGTAAAATTATGGAAGAAGCCGTTCGTCGCGCAGATAAAGTTTCTGCCTCGACAATGAACGTACTCATTCAAGGTGAAAGAGGAACAGGTAAAGATCTTCTTGCTCGCCGAATCCATTGCAGAAGCGTTCGTAAGTCTTACGTGATGATTGATTGTTCAATCATGACTGAGTCACAACTTGAGCGTGAACTCTTTGGTGAAGAAACTCACGATATGTCACGCGGTCACCGCGTTGTTGTTGGCGCCTTTGAAAATGCTCATGGCGGAACACTATTCCTTAAGAACGTTGATCGCCTTCCGGTTCAACTTCAAGGTAAAGTTGCTCACTTTATGAAGTCTAAGTCTGGGCTTCGCGTTGGTGGCCACACGGCCTTTAAGGGTGAAGCAAGAATCATTTGCTCTTCATCACGCGATCTTCGCGCTTTAGTTCAAGAAGGTTGTTTTCGTGAAGATCTCATGTACTCACTCGCAACGATGATTATTGATGTTCCGTCTCTACGTGAGCGCGGCGAAGACATCGAGATCATCGCTCAGTACTACCTAAACCTAGGTCGTGAAAAGAGTGCACATAAAACACTATCTTCAGGCGCGATTAAATCGCTTGCTGAATATAACTGGCCAGGTAACGTACGCGAACTGATGAATGTAGTTGAGCGTGCTTATATTCTTGGCGAAGGTATGATCGTTGAAAAATGTCACCTTGCAGAATGCGTAGTTGAGAAAGTCGATGAAGCTCAATCTCTTCAAGACGAAATGATGGCGTTTGCCGAAATGACTTTGGCTGACCTTGAGCGTCGTCATATTACTCACACGTTAGATCATTTGGGCGGCAACAAAACAAGAACAGCTAAGGTTTTAGGGATTACCGTTAAGACGCTCTACAATAAGCTCCATAGCTACGGCATGATCGAGACGAAAGAAGCGTAATCAACGACGACAATAAATGTTGTATAAAGGCGTCTTGCCGCGGTAAGATGCCATTTTGGAGGCTTTATGAGCGCAGAAATTTTACCAAATACAGAAGCCAAGCCAGGGGTTAGAAACTTTCGTACAATCCCTGATATTGAGAACTTTTATCGCTTCGTTTACGAGAATGATCTTCGTCGTGAAACAAAGCTTGTACTTTCATTGATCGTTTGCAAAATTGCAGCGGCCAATAAGAAGTCTAGAAAAAAAGCAAAAAAGAAACTTCATTAACATTAAGCCCTGAGTGATCGGGGCTTATCTATTTTAGCGGGGCCATCACGGATGGAAGGGTCCAACAAATCCAATGTCATTTTCGATCCTATCTACGGTTTTATTCGCCTAACTCCTTGGGAGTGGGAAATAATTCATTGTCCTTTTTACCAACGTCTTCGTTGGATTAAGCAGTTAGGTTTTTCATTTTATGTATTCCCAGGCGCTGAGCACTCGCGCTTTGGTCACTCTATTGGAGTCATGCATAACGCCCACAAAATTCTTGAAAGCTGTGGCCGCGCCGTCTCTGAGTCAGACCTGATGAATCCGAAGGCCCAGTCTCCCGAGGCCTTGTTTCATAAGAGTCTTCGCCTCGGTGCTTTGATGCACGATCTTGGAACATTCATGTTCTCTCACACCACTGAGGGCGCCTATATCCAATACGGCGAAACGACTAATGACAAAAATGGTAAAAAACTAAAAGACGACCATGAGAATCTTGGCTCGTGGATTATTAAAAATACTGACTACGAAGGTGGGGTTACCCATATCTTGAAAAAGTATGGCTTTGATCCACAAAGAGTTTCCGATCTAGTTAAAGGCGTTTCACCGCAAATGCTTGGCAATCAAATTCTTCACTCGGAAATTGATTGCGATCGCATGGACTATCTGCTTCGCGATGCTCACTATACCGGTTTGAAGTACGGAAGCTATGACCGCGATTATCTGCTTTATCACTTTTGCGTTCGCACAGTTGATCAACAAGAAGTCCTGACAATTAAACATAATGCTCTTCACTGCGCGGAAGATTTCTTGATGTCACGCTTTGCTTGGTATTCGCAGGTCATTCGCTCACCAAGAGGCGCACGCTACGACGCTATCGCAGAGAGAATTTGTTTCCACTTTTTAAAGAAAGGCTGGATTCATCGCTACTCAGATCTGCTTGATATGGTGGCCGAAAAGCCAGCGCATTTTTATAACTTCAATGACGGTTACTTTATGAACTTGGTGCATAAGCACTATGTCTCAGGTGATCTAGATAAATATCCAACATTAAAAGACATGGCCCGCACGCTGTTGTTCCAGACCGGTGCCCGAGTAGTAAAGTGCGAAGAGTTTCGCCAGCGCCTCATCACGCAAGAAAGCGATGTTGATCAAAGCAAAGTCATAAAAAGAGCCCAGCAAAAAGTTGAAGAGATTCGGCATGTGCTGGAGAAAAAAGGCACTAAGCTCGATTGGATGATTGAAGATCTTCCCAAGAAACCAATTAATTTTGTTCAGTCGAAAAGCAGCCTAATCCGCTCGGGTAATGTGAAGAACGTTCTGCTTGAGCGCGATCCGGTTAAGATCAGTTATGAAAACGGTGATATTAGACTGTTAGCTGATGTTGAGAACTCAATCATCTCTAAAATGAGTGAAGTTAATAACTACATTCCAAACGTTTACGTCTCTCAATCTGCATACGATTTGCTGATTAAAGAGAAGGTTATCTTACCGGAATTATAAGCAGACCAACATCTTCTTACATCTTATTCACGTCGTGCACTCGCAGCGATAGGCTAATCCAATCCTGACTAAAAAGTATTAATAATAAATAAAATAAGCAGAGCCTATCTCAGGGAGCGAGAATGAATAAAGTTGTATTGGGCACGGTAGCCCTTCTATTGGCCGGTGTTTCTCAAGCTGAAGTTACACGTCATCAACATCCGACAGAGTTTGTTGTTAAATTCAAAGATGCTTCGGCAAAAGAATTTAAAAGCACTTGGATGGCAAAAGCCCAAGCCAAGCAAATTTCTAAAACAGGTGCCTTCGTTGTTTCTTTGCCAAAGATGGCAAAAGCTTCTGAAGCATTAAAAGATGTCGCATCAATGGATGAAGTAGAGTGGGCTGCGCCTAACTTTATTTATGAAGGTGATGCTCGTGAAAGCTTCACTCCAAGTGATCCACAATTCGCAAAACAGCGCCACCATATGATCATTAAGTCTCAAGAAGCTTGGGGCCACACTCTTGGTCAAGCAGAAGTGGTTGTAGCTGTTGCTGATGATGGTTTTGATCTTTCTCATGAAGATATGGTCGGCTCTTATTACACCAATCCAAATGAGATCGCAGGCAATGGCATCGATGATGATAACAATGGTTATATCGACGATACAGTTGGTTGGGATTTCAATGAAGCGGACAATAACCCAGGCAGTGATTCATCAAATGGTGCTCACGGCACTCACGTAGCTGGTATTATCTCTGCTGACTTTGATGACAATATTGGCGTTACTGGTATCAGCCCAAATGTTAAAGTTATGCCACTTAAGTTTTACGGGGATCGTCGTTGGACTTCTGCCATGGTTTACGAAACATATGCATACGCTGCTGATAACGGAGCAAAGGTTCTAACTGTTTCTTATAATATTGATGGCTTTGCTAACGATGAAGTATTCGCCCGCGCAGTTGATTATGTTGATACTAAAGGAGTTATCTTGTTTAACTCTGCTGGTAACGGCAACGCTCACCAAAGTGCTCGTACGAAATTCGGAAAAATTCTCTTGGTTGCTTCAACAAAAACAAAAGAAGGTTCTGAAGATGTTCGCAGTTCATTTTCAAACTACGGTGTAGATGTTGATATCGCTGCTCCAGGGGATCCAATCTACAGCCACGGTCGCACTAACCGTTATGTTGATATGAGTGGTACTTCTATGGCCGCTCCAAACGCAGCCGCTATTGCTGGTTTTATCTGGTCTGAATTTCCAGAATATACTCGCGAGCAAGTAGTTCAAAAACTTCTAACTTCTGCAGACGATATTGATTCAATCAATAGCGATCGTTATAAGTATAAGCTTGGCGCTGGTCGTATCAATGCCGCTAAAGCAGTTGCTGCTGATGCAGGCCTAACAACGATTCGTCAGGCTTGGTTTGATAAAGGTATGCTTCACGTTCAACTTAAAGGGCTGATCAGTTCTATCACCGGCCGTTCTGCCATTCGTGTTGAGCGTATCTCTCAGCGTGGTGCAGAGGTGGTTGAGATTGAATCTGAAACAGCACTTGAGATCGGTCAAAGTGTTCTTAAGTTCAGCTTAACTGACTCAACACCAGGAACTTATAGAGTTCGTATGAGCGCTGACATGTTAGTTGATCCATTTGGTCGTGCAATTGATGGCGATCTTGATGGCGTAGAGGGTGGCGATTACGTTCAAACTCTAGAGCTTTAGGCCCTAAGAAAAAGACAATGCTAAAGGGCTGATTTTATATCAGCCCTTTTTTTTACTTGAACTATTTACCCCGCTTTTTATAGGGAGTTGCGCTTGCTGGAGCTTTTGAGTTAAAATGACTAATGAGATCTAAGTCCGCAAGATCTCAAGGCTTATCAGGATGATTTGCCTAGCGTCGTAAGACTCAAGGATGTGTCTTTCATGTTTCAAAATCTGAATAATCAAAACAATATCTTAGGTTCAAATCGAGCATCATCGCTCCCGCCTGTGAATATTATTACTGTGCAAGATGCGAGTGTTAAATTTGATCAAGTCCATGCGCTACGAAATGTAGAGCTAACAATCGCTAAGGGCGAAGTGGTCTTCGTTACTGGCGCTTCAGGTGCAGGTAAGACAACACTACTTAGAATGCTTGCAGGTGATATCACTCCAACGAGTGGTCGCTGCCAACATCCTTTCAAAAGAGTAGAAGACTTTTTTGTCGGAAGAGTTTTTCAAGATCTAAGGCTGATGAGCGAACTCACCTGTGAAGCTAATCTTAATATCGCCTATGATCCAGAGCTTTACGACTCGAGAAAAGCCTTTGAAAAAGATAAGGCTGAACTTTGTCGAGTCCTAGGCGTTAGTGATCGCATGAGCTTAAAAGTTAAGGATGCTAATGGTGGGCTTCAGCAGAAAATTGCGATTATTCGCACGCTCCTGACAAAGCCTGATGTTCTTGTGGCAGATGAGCCAACCAGTGCGCTTGATTCAGAAAATGGCAAAAGGCTTTTTGAAGTTTTGAGCTATTATAATATGAAGCGAGGGATGACTATTATCTGGGCAACTCACGATAAAGAATTAGTAAAAAGATTCTCAGGAAGAATCCTTCACCTTGATGGGGGAAGAGTCGTTTATTCGGGACATGCATGTTTTATTTGAGCCATTTTTTTCAAATTGTTAAACGTTTTCCAGTGCGCTTTACGGTTTTTATCGTATTGACCATGGGACTATTTTTTAGCGCTTCTCATCGAGACTTTATTAAAAATACAGTTGGTGCAGATAAGATGACACAGGGTTTTCATCCTTACTTTCATGCGCTTATTTCAACTCGCCAAAATATCTCTTGGATCTCAAGAAAACTTAGGGAGCTTCCAGGCGTTGAAAGAGTAGAAGTCCTTTCAAAAGAAAAACTTAATACACAGGTACAGTCTCTTCTTTCTGGAATGGATGGTGAGATTGCCCAGGCCGTTGGTGAAATGGAGTTGGCCGGTGTTAAAGTTGTAACAAGATCAGAGCTTGAAGAACGTTCTATTACTCTCATCAAAGAGTACTTAACCAGACTTTCAGGAACAGATACGACAGTTGGTGCGACAGTATTTCCCCCAAAGAAAAAAGCTGTAACAGGATTTGTTTGGCAGGCTTGGATCTCTGAGATTATTGTCGCTTCTATTTTCTTTATGTGGGCGGCAAGTGTGATGAGCTTTATTTCTCCTGTAAGGAAAAGCTCTTACTTGGTTGAACAATTTCAGCGTCGACGTGGTGTGGCCATGAAGACTTGGAGTGCAGCTGCCACCATCGCTATCGTCTTTGGTGCAGCCTCGGCTTTTGCTGTCAAAAAACCCGATATCGTTCCGATGGTGATTTGCTTTGCAGTCGCTATGTTTTCAACTTTTTTCTACGCCAGACGTACGTCTTGGGAAGGGTAGCTTGAAGCGTTTATCAACGATTTCCATTGCAGTTATTGCGAGCTTGTTTTTAGGACAAGCTTTTTGCGCTACGAAGTCAATTTCAGTTCCTGAACTTAAGAAAACTGTTCATCAGGTTCAAAAACAGGTCGATCAACTGGCTCACCAGATTACCAAGCTTGAAAAAGATCTTGGTAAAAAACATGGTGAATACCTCGATACTATTAAAGTTCGTCAAAACCTCGAAGCCAAACTTTCACAGGCGGAAAACTCCCTTAAGACAGGTCAAAACGAAACTAATGATCGCATTGAAAAACTTCGTACCATCTTGAAGAGACTAGCTCTGCAAGAACTGGATCATAATCAAAATGCAGCGGCTTTGGCGGCAAAGTCCTTGCTGTCTAAACAGGTCAATATTCAGCTAAAAACATTAAACGCAGTTGCTAAGAATGCTCAAACCCGTGAGGATGAGCTTAAAGAGCTTCGCGCTAGAATTGATGAGTACTATGTTACCGAGTCTCGCCTGGCCGAGTTAGTGCAAACGATGGAATCAAAGAAGAAAGAAAGCGCTGATGCCTACCTTCTTGCCATGAGTAAAAAAAGTGAAGCAGAAGAAAAACTTAGTGCACTCAAGTTAACCAAGAGAGTGACTAAGCAGGTGCAACCAGATATCGCTGCTCGCTTTAGCTCTCCAGTTGATGACTTCTTAGGACTTGAATACGACAAAAAGGGAATTACATATAAGTTCAATGGTCGTCGTCCAGTGCTAGCGGCAGACACCGGAACCGTCGCGTATGCCGGTCGTCTCTCGACTTATGGCAATGTTGTTCTGATTGATCACGGTGATGAAACAAGGTCAGTCGTTCTTGGTCAGTTCTTGCCAAAAATGACAAAAGGACAGACGGTCAATCGTGGTGATGTCATTGGCTATACAGATAATACTGTGGCACAAGGCAAGGTCTACTTTGAAGTTCGAAAGGGCGACAAGGTCTTAGATACCATTGCATTGATGGATAAAGATTTTTTAAAAAAACATAGAGTTACTAAAATATAGAGAGCATTGCCTCGTTTGGAGTTGAAGATGAAACCCGTTCCTATGCGCGGCCGCAAGACCGCATTATTATGTTTATGCCTATCCATTCTAGGGGTTGGTATTGGATTTTTAGGAACAGGCAAAGTTCTTGCGACCACAAAATCAAGATTTGAAAAACTAGAGCTCTTTAACAAAGTACTTTTTTTAGTCGAAGGTCAGTACTACCGTGAAGTTGATACAGAAAAGTTAATCGAAGGCGCACTTAAGGGTATGATGCAGACGCTTGATCCTCACTCAGCCTTCTTAGATAAAGAAGTTTTTCAAAAGATGAATGAAGATACCGCCGGTGAGTTTGGCGGTCTTGGTATTGAAGTCACACAAAAAGACGGTGTTCTCGTCGTTATTACTCCAATTGATGATACTCCTGCTTTTAAGGCCGGCCTTCGTTCCGGCGATAAGATTGTTGAGATTAATGGAGAGTCGATTATCGGTTTGGCGCTCGATGAAGCCGTCGATAAAATGCGCGGTAAACCCAATACGAAAATTACAGTTGGAATTGTGAGAAAAGGTGTTGAAGGTATCAAGCTTTATAATATGGTTCGTAAGAAAATCAAAATTGAAGCTGTTAAATCAGAAATTATCGATGAGCACTTCCTTTATGTTCGTCTGACTCAGTTTCAACAAAATGCTGGAAAAGAAATCGCAGACGCAATTAAAGAGAATCGCTCTAAAGTGAAAGGCTCTGTGAATGGGATTGTTCTCGATCTGCGTTCTAATCCAGGTGGTCTATTAACTGAAGCAGTGAATGTTTCATCTCTATTCTTGAAAGATGGTGTTGTCGTTTCAACTGAAGGGCGCGATCCAAAACAAAAAGAAATTCATTACGTTAAAAAGAATGGCTATAAAGAAACTGATGTTCCACTGGTTGTTCTGGTTAATGGTTCATCGGCCTCAGCTTCTGAAATCGTAGCTGGTGCACTTCAAGATCATAAGCGCGCTATTATTATGGGAACTCAAAGTTTTGGTAAAGGCTCAGTTCAAACTGTCGCAAAACTTGATGGTGATTACGGCGTGAAGCTGACTATCGCACAATACCTAACGCCAAAAGATCGCCGAATTCAAGCGATTGGCATCGACCCAGACGTGGTTGTATCAGAGTTTGAGGGTGAGTGGGCCAAGGAAAATGCAGTCGATTCAACCTATATTAGAGAAGCGGATCTTAGAAATCACCTCACGGCGACAATTGAAACTCCAGAAGAGAAGAAGGCAAGAATCGCGAGAGAAAAAGAAGATCGAAAGCGCCGTCAAGAAGCCATTAAGCGCGCTAAGCTTGCTAATAAAGAAGATAAAAAGCCTTCAGACAAAGAAGAGCTGCAAAGAAAATATGCTCCGGCGGAAGACTTTCAAGTCATTCAGGCAGTAAAGCATTTAAAAACTTTCTCTCTTGCTAAAGAGATGTCGAAATAAGGAAGACTTGTGGAGAAGAAATACTCGCGAAAAATTTTATTAGTTAACCCGAGTTTTCAATTCTCGTTTATGAAGCATTCGGCGTTGATGACTTTAGTTGTACTCACAACATTTTATTTGTTTAAGGTCTATATCTTCTGGGAGTTCAAATCAATTGCGATTGGAACAGGAATTCCAGAGGATCACGATCTGATAACTCTTTTAAGTGATAGGAGTTATGTCGTTGATATGAGCTTCATCATTATCGCCGCCAATATCGTCCTCTTTATGTTGGGCTGGGCCCTTTGGGTCTCGCACCGCGTGGCAGGCCCTATTCACCGTATCAGAAATGAGATTAAAAAGATCATCGATGGGCAGCCTTTACAGCGTATTGGTGTCAGAGATCACGATTATTTCCATGAATTGAAAGACAGCGTTAACCTTCTCATAGAGTATTTCAGACGATAGAATGAGGGCATGTCACAAGCCCTCAGTGTTTCCAGTCTCGTTAATAGCGTTAAGCAGTCCTTAGAGGGGGAGTATTCCTTCGTCAGTGTTGTAGGTGAAGTTTCAAACCTCAGTCGCTCAAGTGCTGGTCATATCTATTTCACACTCTCTGACAAAGATTCTGGGCTTTCGGCCGTTTTATTTAAAGGCGATGCGCTTAGAAATACCGGCACTAGAACTTTAAAAGATGGAGACAAGATCACTTGTCACGGTGGCTTGAGTGTTTACGCAAAACGCGGCACTTTTCAATTAGTGGTTAGACGTTTTGAAGCGGCCGGTTCAGGCGATCTTAAAGAACAGTACGAAAAATTAAAGCGTGAATTATCCGGCCAAGGTCTCTTCGATCCAGAAGCCAAAAAGAAAATACCAAGCTTTCCTAAAAGAGTTGCAGTCATCACGGCCGAAGGCGGCGCTGCTCTTCA
>PBCC01000032.1 GCA_002716825.1 Halobacteriovorax sp.
CGGGAAACACTTCAAGCAGCACCGCTTGTTGAACAGGCTCCAGTGCGCGAGACACCACAAGCCGCGGTTGAACAAGTTCGTGTAACACGTGAAGAAGTTCGCATGGAAGCTGATGAGGTTGCGCCTGAAGTTCGCGCTCAAAATGAAGTTGTCGGTAGCGATACTGAGCAAAGAACGAGCAATCTAATTAATACGATCAAGCAAGCTGCGAGCAAGTATGAAGGTGGACGTCCGGAAGCTAGAAGTACAGCTCCGGCTCAAGGCGCTACAGCTTCAAGAAATGTTAGTAACAATCGCGCAAAGACAATTGCTGAGCGTTTAGGTTTTATTAACTTTGATGAAGAAGAACTTGATACTCCTAGCTATCTTAGAAAAGAAGAAGCGAGTGAGAACGAAAAACAAAATGGACCTTCACGTCCTTTGGATTTGTAAGGAATTGAGTTCCCCCAACTCAAAAGAAGGGCGCCTTGTGCGCCCTTTTTTAATGCTCGTGAACTTTAAATCGGTTGAGTAGATGATCAGCCTCTTCTTCTCTCACATAGAGCTTCACCCAACTTTCGACAAAGTCACCGTCTACATCAATTTTATAATGCGTAACTAAATATGTAGGCGTCTTATCATCACTCCAAAGTGAGTGCTTGAAGTGGTAAAGCTTGTGACCATTTTCTGGTTCTTGCGGGGTTGTTCTTATTTCAGCAATTTCAATCCATTTATGTTTTGAATAAAGTCCAAAATGTTCTGGGCATAAATGCAGACCATCCCAATCCTTATGACAATCTTCGCAAATGGCATTTTCACAAATAGCGCAGGTGGCGATAGCGTTTTGCGTTTCATGGTTAAAGCAGGTGTATTGCTCAACGACAGTATGGCCATCTTTAACTTTTGATTTTTCGTCCTCTGCGACTTGTTTGGTGAAAAGATTAGATCTCAGAACGATGAATAGTAACAAAGCAAAGAGTGCGATTACGACAAGAGTTAGAACAATAATGAGTGCTATGAGAAGTGTTTGGGTATCCATTGAATTATTATATTACTTGCCATGCAGGTGAACAAATACCACGGGGCGATAACCAAATTCTGCCTGCAACAGGCGCCTAGCTGAAACTCTTATTGATTCACTACGCTGTGATATTGAGCCATGGCTATCAAGAACTAAAGATTGAAGCTTCTGCTGTAGTTCAGTCGTAAACTCAGGCAAGCCAGTTGGTGAAAGCTCAACTAATCCCTTGCTGGCATGAGAAATAAAAAGCGCCCCGGCCTGAGCAATCTTACGTCTTTGAGAAATGGCAGAGCGTTCAATAATTCCTTTGCCCTGAATCATTAGAGGAGCTTTTTGATCTCCCACAATAATTTCCCAATCATCTGAATAAAGCGTGAGTGTATCGAAATTATACATAACGGCGGACTCAGCTTGTGGGGCCAAAACCTCAACAGCATCGGCGTGTTTGTTAAGAAAAGAGCTCTCGCCGTGAATAGGTATAAGAATATGGGGTTGATACTGATCACTAACCGTCTTCAAGTCTTCTTTGCCAGGGTGGCCTGAAGCATGGATGGTTGCGTCTGCATCAGTCACTGCTTGTGCACCAAGCTCATAAATACTGTTGATTAAGCCATTAACTTTTTTCTCATTGCCGGGAATTGTCTTGGAGCTAAAGACAACCAGATCATTTTTTTCTAGCGTGAAGTGGCGGTCACTGCCGTTTGCAATGCGATTCATAGCAGAGCGAAAGTCCCCTTGGCAGCCCGACGCAATAATCACTAAGTCTTTACGGTTTGTCTCAATACTTTCAGGGTCGCGAAGAGTTTTTGGATTAAACTTTAATATGCCCATACGATGGGCGATTTCGGCATAATTTTTCATACTGCGGCCGTAGAGTACAACTTTCTTTTTTGCCTTTTCTGCAAGCGTGATAATGGTCTGGATGCGATGGATATTGGAAGCAAATGTTGTAACAAAAACGCGACCTGAGTGAGATCCTAAAACAGCAGAGAGTTCTGGAATAATATCGGCTTCAGATAAAGTCTTTTCCCTTTTGGATAAAATATTCGTACTGTCGGCAAGTAGGAAGCGACGCTTACAGTTTTTACTAAGATTGATTAATTTTTTGAAATCAAAGGGTTCTTCATAAGGAGTAAGAAAGTCGACCTTAAAGTCGCTAACGTAAAAAAGTCCCCAGTCGTGATCTGGATTTGTTGGCTTAAAAAATAAGCCATAGGTATCGGGGATGGAGTGGTTTACGGCTATAGGATGAATGATAAAATCTTTAAATGTGATTTCATCACTTGGGCCATAGGGGAAAATCTTAGCGGTTAAGTGCTCTTCACGAAGCTTTAAGCGCATTAGCTCAATAGCAAAAGGCGGAGCGTGGATTGGAACATTGGGGAACTTAGCAACAAAATGTTTAATGGCACCAATATGGTCTTCATGGCCATGACTAATAATTAAGGCATCAGGCGCTGCCATCTCGCGATAGTCTGGAATGAGGTAATTAATATCGAATGAATCATCGTCAGGAAATAAGATGCCACAATCTAAAACGATTCTAGTCCCGCCTGAAGAAAACTCAACCATATTAGAGCCAATCTGCTTGAGACCTCCAAGCGGGCGAACTTCAAGTTGAGGCGTAACTTTTTTACGGGCCACGTAAATCTTCTTGTTGCTCGAGCGGTGTGCGCGATAAACCCAGACTGTCTAAGCTAACTTGATCGGTAACCTGGAGTAGCTCATTTATTTTGGCTGATAAAATTGAGGCCGCAATATCAGTTTCTTCTCCCACGATAAAGTCGGCGTACTGCTTTTGCGGATCGAGAAATTTCATGTACATGGGCCTAACGGTTTCGTAGTACTGGGCGATGACGCTGTCCATGGAGCGGCCGCGCTCTTGAACGTCCCGGTGTAGACGTCTCGTGAATCTAATGTCGGCATCGACATGAAGAAAGCACATAATTTCAAGTAACTCGCGAATCTCGATATCGAATAAACTGAAAATACCTTCAAATAGTACGACTTTACTGGGCTCAATTCTGGTGGTTTCAGCTGTGCGCGAATTGTGCTTAAAGTCGTAAATGGGGCTGTCTACGGCCTTGCCACTTTTTAAAGTCTTTAGGTGCAACTTAAGCAAAGGCCAATCAAATGCCTCTGGGTGGTCAAAGTTGGGCTTACCGGACTTGGTGTAAACACTAGCGGGCAATGAGGTTAAGTAATAGGAGTCCATATGCAACACGCTGATATCAGTGCTCAGTCTAGATTGGATTTTTCCCGTAAATGTTGTTTTGCCTGAGCCAGAACCACCGGCGATACCTATCATGTACAAGCGAGAGCCCCTTTGAGGTTTTACTGGTCATATCATAGAATGAGGTCAGTCCCAAGGAGTACGGTCATTATGTCACGGTATCTATATTCAATAGTCTTGATCACTGCATTTGTGAGCATTAGGTCCCTTAGCGCCGGTACTCTTCATGTCGCCATTGGGTCTTCGCCCAATAATCTAGACCCCTATTATGCTACAGATGCCAACTCTCAAGATATAAATCGCCTATTACACCTCTCATTGGTGGATAGCACCCGAAGCATGAAAACAGAGTGTCGTGCCTGCGTTAACTTTAAAGAGTCTCGGATCGCAAACGGTCAGCATAAAATCACCTTCACCTTAAAAGAAAACCTTCGCTTTCACGATGGATCTAAAGTAACGCCACAGAATATTAAAGAGAGTGTAGAGCGGCTTTTATTGCAAGATAAGGCACCAATTCCAGGACTCTTTAATGAGCTTGTCGGTTGTAATATTATCTCTGAAGATCAAGTCGCACTCATCTATAAAAACTATCGACCGGAAAATTTAACAAATCTATCGCTGCTTAAGATTGAGAAATTCAACTCTGACAATAAGCGAATACCTGCGGGATCGTATAAGTTAGTGTCAAAAAGTGAAAATGAAGTCGTAGTAAAGAGTGAAAGTCAGACCATCGTCTTTAAAGTTGTAGGTGATGAAACAACGATGGCACTCAAGCTCATGAATGGTGAAGTCGATCTCATTGCAACAACGATTTCACCTCGAAAGACTAACTGGTTGGCCGAACAAGAAAATATTAAAGTCTTTGAAAGAGAAGGCACTAATTATGTCTATATTTCACCACAACACCGACACCCGGACCTTCAAAATGTTTTAGTTAGAAAAGCCCTGTCTCATGCTATTCCGCGCGCAGACCTTGCTAAATACAAACAAAAGGATACCGTTGCCCTGGCCCAAGGAATGTTCTCAAGTGCATTTAACGGATTGTATCTAAGTGAAAGAGAGGCCGTAGATTATGACCCGAGTAAAAGTCGTGAGTTGTTAATAAAAGCTGGTTACGACTTTAAGGGTGAACTGTGGCACAAAGATGGCCGCCAACTTTCTCTTACGTTAAAGATCTCAAATAAAAAGCATATTATTGAATTGGCCAAGGCTTTGGTTCCGTATTTTGCTAAGATCGGTGTGCCACTTCGAGTTCAGCCTGCCGAGTGGGGAACCTTCTATCGCGACCTAAAGGCCGGGAATTTTGACTTGGCCCTAGGTCAATGGATTGGGTTTGTAGGACCTGATCAAATGGGATTTACTTTCTCAAGAGATAGCTTTCCGCCAAACGGAGCAAATCGTGGCTTTTATTATGATGAAGAATTTGAGAAATATTACTCACTTGCATTAAATGACCAGGATTCCCGTAAAAGTGAGTTATATTATCGCCAAGCCAACCAGCGCCTGATTGATGATGAAGCTTATATAAGCTTGTGGCATCCCAAAATAATGTGGATTGCAAACGATTGTGTTAAAAGCCTAGAGCTATACCCAACCGGAAATTTTTTAGCGTTTGAGACTTTGGAGCATCAATGTCTGAAGAAAAATACTACACCTTAGATGCAACGATTAGCTGCGAACAACAACATCTCCTAGCTGAACTAGATCACGATGGTGTTGAGGAGTATGCTATTGATGAAGCGGAAGTCGATCGACTACTAGGTGAAAAAGCATTCTCAGGTGGCGATGTCGATGAACAAACCATAGCTTTAATCGAACAGCAATTAGAGCAGGATCGTTTCAGAATATACTTTCATACCGGACAGGCCGGGGAGCGAGCCCAAAAAGCATTGAAGTTTCTGCAGCAACACGACATTGTGTGTGAACAGATAGAACATGATGAAAAGGACTGGAACGAAAATTGGCGACAAGGTTATGAGACCGTAAAGATTTCTAAGAATCTTTGGATTGTTCCCTCGTGGTTAAAAGAGTCACAAGAGGTTCCAGAGGGGACGACAGCACTCTATCTTTATCCCGGCCAGGGTTTTGGAACTGGCAGGCATGAAACAACGGCGCTGTGTCTACAGCTTTTTGAACAACGCAAATACAATGGAAAGACAGTATTAGACTTTGGTTGCGGCTCTGGAATTTTGGGCATAGCTGCTAAGTTACGTTATGACTGCCACGTTGATTATATGGATATCGACGCTTCCGCACTTGAGAATACAAGACAAAATTTAAGCGAAAACGACATCAGTGTTCAAGATTCTCAGGTTATTTTGAGAAGTGAATTTATGCCTGGTCAAAAACGCTACGACCTAGTCTTTGCCAATATCCTTCTTGAAATTTTGATTAAAGAAAAGGATGCAATCATTGCGAGTTTGTCTCCTGGTGCCTATCTGATTGTATCCGGACTACTCAATGAACACGTCGAAGCTTTTAGAGAGAATTATACTGAGTTACAAGAATTGTCGGTTGTCTCGCAAGGAGATTGGAGTGCGATCGAGTTGTTGGCACCATGAGAGCATTTTATCTCAATAACCTAGCAAATGCTCAAGTTGGTCAAAAGCTCTCGATTGAGGGTGAAGGCTTTAATCATATCAAAGTTGTTCGCTTAAAGCCCAGTGAAGAGATATTGTTGCTGACCGGCCAAGGCGATAACTATCTTGCGCGCCTGGAGGTATTGGGTAAAAAATCCGCCATTGTTGAAGTCTTGAGATATGAACATAAGCCTCAGTTGAATGCACTTACACTGGCCATTGGGCTTGTTAAAAAAGATGCCTTTGATCTTTGCCTGAAAATGGCAGTGGAGCTAGGTGCAACGACGATTATTCCACTAGAAACACGTTATTCTCAGCGCTATGAGCTTAACTATGAAAGAGCCAATAGATTGCTCATTCAGGCTTTGGAACAATCTAATTCAGCTTGGTTGCCAAAGCTTTTGCCAGTGACTGCAATCGAAAGCCTATCTCAAGAAATTGTGGATAACTGCGAAAAATACTCCAATCTCATTATCATGGGGATGGCGAATTCTACTTTGCCGGCGAAACTACCGGAGCTGGGCACGTCTGTTATGGGATTCATTGGGCCAGAGGGCGGCTTTAGTGAGGACGAAGAGAAGCTCTTAGCTAAGCTTCCAAACGCAAGTACCATCCACCTTCCAACGCCAATTCTTCGAGCACCAACCGCCTTGGCCGCACTTGGTGGTGTGATTTTTACTAAGCAGCGGGTTTTAGATTGAGAGTTTGTTTTCTTCATGCGATCCTATAACTAAGTAATTGAAAACTCGTTTTTCGCAGGAGGGGATATGCAAACCCAACTAGGTGATCAAAATAAAAATTCACGCCCTATCACGATGCCAGAAGTAGACGAGTTTGAGTTTAAGGCCATCGGTGAAGGACTAGGTTTTCATCAGCCAACAGAACGTCCTCGTTGGAAATCTGCGACAGTGACGACAAAAAATCAGCCTCAAGAAAAAGCTAATCCACACGCCATAACCCGTGAGCAGCTCGGGGTCATGTACCAAGAAGCTACAACACATATCAAGCCAAAAGCCCAGGCGAAGGCAAGCGTTTCTCAGACCTATAAAAATGCAACACTTCCAGAGCGCTTTACAGCGCAGGTAGTTGATACACTTATTATTACAGCTAGTGTTGCAACCATTTTGTTGGCCATGATGAGTTTGGCGCAAGTGCCACTTAACGATTCTATTCGCCTACTAACAAGTTTTGATGTTGCACCTGTCGCTTTAATTTTATGGCTTTTTTCATATGTAAGTTATTTTACAATCCTAGAAACAAAGCAGACGCCAGGTAAAAACCTTATGAGAATTAAGGTTGCTGACATGAATGGGCAACGCCTGAGTTTATCAAGATCTCTCGAGAGAACAATTTTTAGAACACTCTCATGGCTCGCTTTGGGTTTCCCACTTCTTATGAACTTCCATGGACGACTTTCTCGCTCACAGGTTCTTAAAGTCTAATGAAACAAGAAGTCGGTGAAATAAACAAAGCTAGAGCTAAGAAAAAAATAGTTTTCACTAATGGCTGCTTTGATATTTTACATCCAGGTCATGTTGCCTACTTAAATGAAGCAAAAGCTCTAGGTGATATTCTTGTTATTGGGCTTAATAGCGATTCAAGTGTTAAGCGATTAAAGGGTCCTGATCGCCCAGTAAATCAAGAGCAAGATCGAAAGTTTATGTTGCTTAATCTAAAAGCCGTCGACCATGTGGTTATCTTTGAAGAGGATACACCATACGAGCTGATTAAATTGTTAGCCCCAGATACTCTGGTTAAAGGTGGCGACTGGCGGCCGGATCAGATCGTTGGAAGCGATATCGTATTAGCTGCTGGTGGAGAGGTTTTGAGTCTCAAGTTCATTGAGGGTCATTCAACCTCAACACTTATTTCAAAAGTTCAAGGCCGATCTTAACAATCAAGTAAGCACACTAACTATTTAATTAAACACTTTAACCGAGTGTGGTGCTCGGTTAAGGGTTTAATTTTATTCAACTTTTTAAAGCCAAATACTCAAGAAAAATTTTCCGGACCCGAAAGGACAAGTACAGCATTGGGGTGCTGAATGTGATCCAGACGGTATTGGTTCGCACTTATAAACCAACAAGGAGGTATTTTTTGCAAACCGGAGATTGATTTATGGGTATTCGTATTAACACAAACGTACAGTCACTAGCTGCTCAGCGTGCCCTTGGGGATGTTAAGCAAGAGCAAGATAGTGCATTAGAAAAATTAGCTTCTGGCACTCGTATTAACCGTGCGAGCGACGATGCTGCAGGCCTAGCAATTAGTGAACGCCTTAAAGCAGATATTCGTGGTTCACAGCAGGCAAAGCGAAACGCCAGTGATGGTATTAGCATGATTCAAGTGGCCGAAGGTGGCATGCAGGAAGTTTCAAATATCTTAGTTCGCTTGCGCGAGCTATCGGTACAAGCAGCTTCTGACACTGTAGGCGACAAAGAGCGTGCATTCACAGATATGGAGTTTCAACAATTGACGAAAGAAATGGAACGTATTTCTGCTTCGACGGAATTCAACGGTATCAAACTTCTCAATGGAGAAGGTGATCAAAAAGATTTCCAAGTCGGTACAGGTAACGATTCATTTGCAGACAGAATTTCTTTTGATCCTTCTGGTACAAACGTTTCAACATCAGAACTTGGTGTGGATGGGCTTGCCGTTGCTTCAAAAGAAGATGCACAAGAAAACCTCACTGTAATTGATACAGCGATGGATAAAGTAAACGGCAACCGTGCCGTCTTAGGTGCTCTTCAAAATCGTCTAACGTCGACTGTAAGTAACCTTGATGTGAAGACTGAAAACCTATCTGCAGCCAATTCACGTATTCGTGATACGGATGTAGCACAAGTTTCAGCAGACCTGGCTAAGGCGAATATTATGACTTCTGCAGGTACATCAGTGCTAGCCCAGTCGAATAATTCAAATATGTCAGCACTAAAGCTAATTGGCTAAGTTTAACGTTTATAACGACACCGAAAGGGCCTCCGTCAGGGGGCCTTTTTTTTTGCCAAAAATTATGTCTAAGCTATTGATTCCAAATAAATAATGAAAAAAAATAAAAAGTAGTTGACAAAAATACTTAAGAAAAAAGCCGATGAGTACGATCAGGTATATGTCTGGCAGTGAGAAAGCCAGCATTAACTTAAAGGAGAATATCATGGGCTTAAGAATCGCAACAAACGTAGCATCAGAGATGGTACAAAAGAACCTCAGTAAAGTATCAGAATCATCAGCTCAATCATTGGAGAAACTCTCTTCTGGTAAGCGCATCACAAAAGCCGCGGATGACGCCGCCGGTTTGGCCATTGCAAAAAACCTTGAAGCACAAACAGCAGGTTTAAGACAGGCCACAAGAAATGCAAACGATGGTATTTCACTCGTACAAGTTGCCGAAGGTGGACTAAACGAAGTTTCAAATATTATTGTTCGTTTGCGTGAACTATCAGTGCAAGCCGCCTCTGACACCGTTGGTGATAAAGAGCGCGACTTCCTTAATAAAGAATATCAACAACTCGTTTCAGAAGTAGATCGTATTGCCGAGACAACAGCATTCGGCAGTGCCAATCTTCTAAATGGCACGGGTAGCGGCGAGATGGAGTTTCAGGTCGGTAACGGTTCGGGCGCAGTCCACCGTATTGGATTTGACTCATCAGCTGCAAATGCAACAGCAAGCTCTATTGGAATTAGTGGAACTGGCGTACTCGAAAAATCAGACGCTCGCGATTCACTAGAAAATCTAGACGAAGCACTTCAAACAGTGAGTGGATTTAGAGCGACGTTTGGTTCAGTTCAAAGTCGACTGCAGTCAACCATCTCTAATCTTGGTACACAAGTGGTAAACCAAGAGGCTGCAAGGTCAGTAATTGAAGATGTAGATGTCGCTGCAGAGAGTGCTAAAATGGCCAGTGACAATATTATTAAACAGGCTGGTATTGCAACACTCTCACAAGCAAACAATGTTCCTAACTCAGCACTAAGACTTGTATCTTAATCAATTTCTCCAGGACTCTCTAGTTAATAACTCTTGAGTCCTGTTTCTTAAGCTCATCCTCCCCTAGTACCGCGATTCTAGGGGAGGTTCTTTGAGCTTACTAGCTGGCGTAATGAGAGATTGGCCGGCACAATAGAAAAAT
The DNA here is from genome assembly GCA_002716825.1 of Halobacteriovorax sp. GTDB lineage: Bacteria > Bdellovibrionota > Bacteriovoracia > Bacteriovoracales > Bacteriovoracaceae > UBA4207. The sequence goes on from PBCC01000032.1 coordinate 9,946, forward strand.
GATTATCCACTCAGTATCAGACGTTCACATTAAAAAAGAAGGCGATAAAGCCGCTCTTCTTTTTTCACAATTTCTAGAGCAATCCAAATCTGCAGACATCATAATACTTTTGGGTGATATCTTTGACCTGATTGTTGGAGGCGATCAAGCTTGGCTAAAACGCTATCCTGAGACGTTCGATAAGCTTTCACGACTTTCAAGTGTAAAAAAAATATTTTATGTTGAAGGCAATCACGATTTTCATATGAAGCGTTTGTTTGAAAATGGACCACTTGAGAAAATTCAGCATATAAGTGGCGATCTTTTACTTACAGATGGCGAAGCTCGAATATGCTTTTCGCACGGAGATGACGTAGAGATTGATAATAAAAACTATCAAACATATAAAAAAGTCATTCAACATCGTTTTGTCGAGCTTTTGGCTTCAGAGTTTGTTCCAGTAAAGCAAATTGCAAGAATTGGTGAGTATGCTTCTGCTCAGTCGGCCAAGAGATCACGTCGCTATGAAGTTAACGAATCACATATAAAAAGAATAAGAGAAAAATTTAGAGAGAGCGCAAAGGCTTATTATTTCAAACAAGATAAGGCTTTTAATCTCCTGATGTGCGGACACTCTCATGTAAAAGACTTATGGCATAGTGAAGATGGTTTTACTTATGCCAATAATGGCTACTTTCAGGCCGAAAAGAGCTTTGCCGTTATCACTAACGGCAAAGTTGAGTTTAGAGAAATTAATTAAGTGGTGTCATCGATTGAATGAAGTGCTGATGAGATTCGGCCGGAATAGCATCGATTGTGGATAATGTTCGCTGCTTACCCTCTCCAACAGTCATTTTGCTCACGTGTACAAGTTGATCAGCGTGGACAGCAATTTGTGGTAGATGCGTGATGGCAATAACCTGGGAATGCTGACTAACACTTAGAAGTGATTTACCTATTTTAAGGGCCGTTTCACCGCCGATGCCCGCATCGATTTCGTCAAACAAGAAAACAGAAATAGAATCTCGACTTGAAAGTACTTGTCGAAGTGATAAAAGAATTCTCGAAAGTTCGCCACCAGAAGCAATATCTTGGATCGAGTAATAACCTTCACCGATATTTGTTTCTGCTTCAAAGCTCAACTCGGTCATGCCCGAATTAGATAGGGAAGACTTAACGGTATTTAGCTTAATTGTAGCGCCCGTCATGTTGAGTTTTCTTACGGCTTTTGTCAGGTCACTTGAAAGCTGTTTTGCCTTAATGGTTCTTGTTTCATGCAGTTTGAGGGCTAAAACTGTTGCTAGCTCATGTGCCTTTTTCGATGCCTTTTCTAGTTGGGTGATTTGCGTTTGTAGAGAGTTTAGACTTGTGTGAGAAATCTTTAATTCTTCATAATGTGACAAGACGACATCAATATCACCACCAAACTTTCTTTTAAGCTTTTGGTATTGGTCGAGTCGTTCTACAACAGACTCAAGTTCATCTTCACCAAGGGCATCGAGCTCGATTGATCCAAGCTTGTAATCAACTTCGCTCAGTAGCTCAAGAGCTGAACTTAGACTATCTGTGGTGCTTGAGTCGATGAGAGGGAATGAATCCAAGGTTTTAATCAAGTGGTTAAGTTGGTTTAAAATCGAATAATCCTCATCACCTGAAAGTCTTGACTGCGCTTGAGCTAAGATTTTCTGGTGCTTCTCTTGGTTTAGAGAAACATGTTTCTTCTTAAGAAGGTCTTCTTCGTCTTGCTTTGAAGGGTTTAGGCTTTCGATCTCAGCAAGCTGAAACTTAATATAGTCTTCTTGTTGAATCGCACCAGTTAATTCACTTTTTCTTAATTCAAGCTCTTTCTTAACTTTCGACCAGCCAGCGTAGCTTTGAGAGAACTCTTTTGAGTCTTGATCGAGATCTGAATACTGATCAAGAAGCTTTAGAAGATAAGAGGGAGAGAGTAGTTTTTGATTTTCAAACTGACCCACGAGATCGATATAGCGCCTGGAGAATTGTGTGAGGAGACTAATGGGACAAGATTGAAAGTTTAGCCACGCTTTTGAGGGGCCAGTTGGATACACAAGTCGTTTGACAACAATCTCATTGTTCTCGCTTGGATGTCCGAGGTCAGTGAGCCAGTCAACTACCTCTTTTGACTCGGCATGAAAGATCGCTTCAACCATGGCAAAGTCTGAATTCTTTCGCACTATTTTCTTATCAGCTCTGCCGCCAAAAATAAGTTGTAATGAATCTAGGATCAAGCTTTTGCCTGAGCCAGTTTCTCCAACGATTGCATTAAACTTTGAAGAGAACTGAACGGTTTGATTTTCAAAGGTTGCGATATTTCTAATTTGTAATGATTTGAGAAATAAATCTGGAATCATGCCTCTCTCCTGCCGTGTGTGAATTTTACCTTGAGTGTGTGAAAGAATGTGCGAGCTGGATTGTGTACAAGTTGAACAAATCTAGCCTTACTCTTAGAAACTTTGACATTCTGATAAGGGTAGATAGTTAAAAGTTGCTGACCATCGAGAGTAAGGTTAATGGGATCGTCTTTGTCCTGGCTCTTCACATGAATGGCCATATTATCCGGAATAACGATCGGACGGTGTGTCAGGCTATGCGGGCTAATAGGTGTCATCACAAGGCTTCCAACCTGGGGGTGTATGATCGGCCCTCCGGCAGCAAGTGAGTAAGCGGTTGAGCCAATGGGAGAACTGATAATAAGACCATCGCCCGATAAGTCGTAGATATGTTCGTAATCGTTTTCTACTGTAAGCCAGATCATGCGTGAAATATGATTCTTATTAAAAACGGCATCATTCAGAAAGAATGATGATTCGATCACTTTTCCCTGTTCTTGTATTTCAACTTTATACAGTTGAGCCTTAACGATTTCCATTCGACCGTTTATGACTTCATCAAGCTCGTCAAAAAACTCTGCCTTAGAAAACTCGGTAATAAAACCAAGCCGTCCCATATTGACACCAAAAATTGGTGGTGAATGTTTGGTTGATTGGCGGCATACACATATGAGCGTACCGTCACCACCAAGTGAAAGAATAAGGTCTGAAAAATTGTGGTACTTATCTTCGTCAACAAACGAGACATTTTTGGGCAACGTTTTGAAAACTTGCTTCAGACGATCTTGATCTTTTGAAAGAAACTGAACGTTAACTTTTCTTCTAGAAAACCAAGTGCATAAATTAGGAAGTACCGCCGCAAACTCTGAAATGAGATGTGGTTTAAGAACAACTGTAACCTTGTGGATGGATTTTTTTACCACTCCTCATTCCCCTTTCGTGGTGAAGATCTTTAGTGCCGCCTCTAGGTCTTCAAAAGGCTTACCAATAACACGACAGCCGTAAGTGGCAGCTTTGTCGTGTACTTGAGCAGATGTATAAGCCGTTATAATGACAAACTTTCTGGCTATATCTTCTCGTGAGAACTTCTTTTTACTCTCTTCAATTACATCAAATCCGGTGGTGTCCTGCAACATGAGATCACAAACAATTCGGTCATAGTCATTGTTTAGAATGTGAGTAATTGCTTCTTTACCCGAGCTAACAGCATCAACGCTAGCGCCCCTTTTCTCCATCAGCTTTTTAAGAGACTTTTGAATTAAGGGCTCGTCTTCGACAAGCAAAACATTCATGAGAGTATCCACCTATATCTATTTACAATTATTGGCTTACGGGTAGCTCAAACGCAAAATATGCACCAGCGCCACTATGATTGTTGCCAAGCTCCAGAGTACTTCCAATTGACTCGAGAAGACCACGGCTAATTGTTAGACCAAGTCCGGTGCCTTGCTCTTTAGTGGTAAAGAATGGTTTTAGTGCATTGTTGATAAATGCTGGGCTAAGTCCTGGCCCATTATCAATAAGTTCAAAGCGTAGTATCGTCTGCTTGTTAATGACGCGAAGAGTGATGCAGCCCTCTCTGAGCTTTTTGGTGTCTTGACCGGCTTGATTCTTAATCGCCTGTCCAGCATTAATAATTAAATTAAAAAGAATTTGCGATAAGCTCACAGCATTAACGCTGAGACAAAATCTGTGTGGATCATCAAAGTCTTGGAAGTCTATAGCTTTGCCAATGCCTCGAATTTCACTTTTTGTTAGAATAAAAACTTCATTGATGAAATCACTAAGAACAATCGAGCTTTCTGTTTTGGACGTTGAATACAAATTTGAAAAGTTCTTAATAATGGTTTGGCATCGAGTGGAGTTTTTTGAGATATCTTCAAAAAGCTGAGCGAACTCACCGTCAAAGTCCGTAGTCATATCAAGAGAGCCTAAATGAAGACCAAAAAGAGGATTGTTCAGTTCATGTTGGAGCGTATTGAGTAGTTCTCCAAGTAGTGAGACACGTCTATGGTGATCGATATCGAACGATTGCTCTAAATCCTCAGACAATCGAATGTGATAACCGGCAATCAAAGGTATTAAAGTCTGATTTTCAGCAGGAGTTTCCTCAGTAGATTTAAAGCTAGAGTTAGAGAATATCACAGTGTTGGAAGGATCTAAGAGTTCAATGGGGAGAGGAAGGTTCTCCATCAGCATGATCAATTGCCCGAGACGTTCACCTGCGCGCTCCTTGGCCAACAGCCGATCGAGATAGGGAGAGATCATGTCACATAAAGAGTTGAACGAGTTGAGTTCATTTTGAGTTGGTGGAAGAAAACCATTGCGAGAAAGAAAAAGAAGAGCTGAGTGATTTTGAAAAGAAAACTCCTTGGCAAGAAAGTTTCCAACTACCTGGACATCTTCAAGCATTGTGGAGCTTTGATCGAAGAGCTTACTTTTACTTTTGCGAACAAAGTTAAAAATCTTAGTGAAATTTTTCGCTGTAGTTTTATTAAAAACTAGATCTTGGTGATTGGAACATCCCCAGCTTTCTGCGTTGGCGCGCCCTCTTTCATGTAGAATAAGTTGGCAAGTTTCGTATTCTGAAAAATCTTTAAGACCTAGAACTACTCTCGGCAGCATATGCGGAGAGCGCCAAGCTCTTTCCAGCTCTCTGGTTTCTTCGCGTCCGAGAAAGGTCGTCAGGGCTTGATTTTTTCCAGTTGTAACCAACTTGGCATCGACGATCGTGGAGGCGAACCGGCGAATAGCACGATGAAGTTTGGTGGCCGAAGTTGTTGGAGGTTTTTGGCATCCACTCCAAGAATCAAGCCAGCGGCCTAATGAGCCAGATGGAATTGAAAACTTTCTAGAAGATGACTCAATATGAACTAGATCACCACTAGTAAAAAGCCAAAACTCACTTGCGCCTAAACTTTTAGGTCGCTCATCTGTTAGACAGAAGTCAATAAAGCTGGGCTTTGCCTTTAGCTCTAATTGCTGGGAATGGTAGAGTCGCAAGCCTGTCGAAGGGATCTTAACTCTGGGAGTGCCTTGATCTTCCATTGCTTAAGATTATCCACCAGCTCATATTCCAGCAAGTCACAAAGCATGATGAGATCATTCTTCTCTTTGGCCGGAACAATCGCCTTAAGAATAGATAAGAGATGAATCTCAAGTTGACTGACAGAGTGGGGCTTTTGCCACTTCTCTTGTAAGTGAGATCGAAGTGTCTTTTGAATTCTAGAAACAAGTTGGATAAATAAATCAGTAATCTCAATAACTTCTGCAAAAAGTTGCTGAGATTCTTCTGTTCGACATTCTTGGTAGGCGGCTGTCAGCTCTGCAATTTGAGCAACAATATTATCGATGTAAGCGTTACAGGATTGAAGCGCTTCGAATGCAAGTTCAATATTAGATTGCAGTCTGAAGTCTATAGACTCAAACTGACCAACACGTGTGGGCATGATGGCATCTTCTTGATCGACATCAAGTGCTTTTCCGTTGATGCATATTTGGCTAATAATTTGATCAGCATGAGCAGACTCAGACAAAATCTCATTTACAACGTCAGAAAGAGTTGCATTGTTGTTAATTGATCGATTAGAAACTTTCTCGTTAATTGTAATCACGACATTATTCATAGCAACCTCTATCTATTTTGAGTGGGCGTCGCCCTGTTCTGTGAAATTTTATGTTCTGCCACCGTTTTCTCTATCAACTCATTGAGAACACTGCAGGCCAGGGCCGTATCTTGATAAACAAAGAATGAATGCTGTGCGATCTCAACAATATTTCCACCAGAAAGGTTGGCACGCATAAGACCGTAAAAGTCTACAATCGGCGCAAGAGCAGGATGAGAGCCTTTTACAAGTTCGGCCAGTCTGTCGATTTCATCAACTTTTTGCGACGTTGCTTTTATTTTCGATAGCGATGGAGACTGTTTAGCAACCTCTTCAACTATCGTGAGCGAATATTTTTTACCAAACTCAGCTAACTCGTAGAGATAGTTAATACCTTCCATAAGCTTAAGTAGTGAAGCGTGAGCGTCGCGAGAAAGCGTTGGAAAAGTTCTGTTTTCTTCCATCTCACCGATAAGGAGAGCCCAAGTCATGCGATAAAACGGGCGCATAATATCTGCGAGGCGACCTGGCTTTTCATCAACTTCCAAAAAGTCCAAAAGCAAACTTTTAGAATGTTGATGACTTATATGCATATGACATGAGCCAGTTAAGAAAGGATTGATCTTTTTCTTAAGTTGGGTGACAAGGTTCTCCCCGCTCAGCATCGTTTGTGCAAAATCTGTGACCAATTGATAAGGAATGTCAGAGTGGCAAATATATTGATCACATTTATCCTGCGGGAAACAGGGAAAGCACTTTGTTCGAGGTGAGAGAACAACATTGTTAACACCATAGGGGGTGGTTTCCCAGGGACGAACAGAGCCTAGTGCAAGAGTAAGTGTTTGCACTTGTGCAATTGAGGCTAAGTGTCCAATAAGTGAATCGTGACCAACGAAGAGACGACTCGAACAAAGACGATCATAGACATCTTTAAGTGTTGTTTCGCCGACAAGATTAACAATATTTTTTCTAGTCTTTAGCAGAGGGCCAGAAAAAAGCTATTGTGCCAGCTTGGCTTCATTTGGTGCGCCCACAACAAAGATAGTAAATGCTTCGTGGTCTTTGGAAAGTTTATAAAGAATCTCAGACCATTTATGTGTCTTCCACTTTTTTCGAGCTGCCGAAGCAAATGGATGGACGACGATCCAGTTCTTTTTGGCCGTGGGCTTAATCGTTTTAGGAGCGGGTTTCGGTTTAACTCCTAAAATAAGTCTAAAAAGGTCAACGAGGTGAAATGGATTGAGTGGACCTTGGGTGACAGTCGTATAGAGAAGCTGCGACCACTTGTCAGTGATATTTTCTTGATTGTCTGATCCGATCCAAGGCCCAAGCTTATGCTTGGATGGGATTAATCCCGTTAGGTACCTCGATGGCTTGCAGTAAGACAGATTTACAACAGCGCTCACGGGAACTCTTGAGACCTGTTTTATAATTGACTCTATTCCTTGGATGGCACTTTCAAGGTTGGAGCTAAAAAGTGAAGGAGTATCGATAGCAATAATATGATCAAAGGTTGATTCTAGTAAAAACTTAAGACCAGTGCAGTAATGCTTCCTGGCAACCAATGTTAAAACGATATTCGGGCGCTCGAGCTTCACTTCCCTGGCGGCTTGTAGGGTTTGAACTAAGTCTCCTGCCCTAGTCAGTTGAACTAGAACAAGATGCTTGGATGCTTCTTTGGGTGGATTGGCTTGATCAGCTTTCTCCATGAGAAGCCTCCTCTGCTAGTGCAACTAAAAGGAGTGTTTGAAGCTCGCGTTCACTCAGGGACTTTCCCTGGCTGAGGTGATCTTGTATATCGCCTAACGCGCTTTGAATTTCTTCTACTAATGGGTTCATTGCTCACCTTCCTGGTTAAGCGAATTGTTACAAAGACTCTTGCGTAAGCGCTGATTGCCTTTGTTTTCGTGACTAAAACTTAGACTCGGTCCAAAGAGTGTGCCACTGTGATAATAGATTCATTGTATGTTGCAAGTCAGACTTAAGCTTAAATAAAAGCTCTTCGATAGACTTTGTGTTTTGCTGAAAGCTTGATGGTGGAAGACATTCAACTTTAGACTTAAAGAAATGAACGGCGACATTTGCGGGTAAGAGATACTCAGTATTGGCAAAGAGGCGATCGAGCGACTCGATGAACTCAGCTGATTTTCTAGGATTCTCACTCATTTGTAAGAGAGCTCGAATGGCGTGTAGCACATCTTTCATGGTTAAAGCTGATTGCTCTTTGGTTTGTTCTATCCAATTTGTGAAAGACTTAGCTGATGTTGCTGCTTTGATTGCCAGTAGAGCATAGTCATTAACAAATTCGTCATCATTTTGATTCATTTTAAGAATTAAGGCGCTGGTCGCGTGGCGATTAAACTCATCATCCTGATTATAGCTGCCGCCAATAACTTGATAAGCAGTGGTGTCAGCAATTTTAACCGGACGATAAGCAGTTGCCTGTTGAGCGAGTTCAAGGCCAGTCTTTCCGTTGTTCAAACAAAACGTAACTGCGCTTAAAATATCATCAACACTGACTTGACTGAAATCTCTGTCTTTTGCGCTCAAAAGGACACTTTTGGGATTCATAGTTGCTTGCTTAAAGACTGGCGATGAGCCAAGTGAGATTTCAACACAAGCTGTTCCATGGGCGTCTGCAAAATGTTTAGTGACAGTATCTGGCGTAATTAAGAGGTCGAGGTTTCTAACGACAGAGCTAAGCGCAGTAAAGTCGCTTTCGACGACAATAGGTTGATACTCAATTTGCTCTAAGATTTGACTAGCGAACTCTCGCTCGCTTTCATTGGGTGCAATCAAGAGAACTGGACGGTGTCCATCTGTGCTAATCTCTTCGGCAAGCCTAGCTACGAGTTCGGCGCCAAGTCCTTTGTCTTCAATTGGGCATGTCGCTTGAATTCCAATAACCTTAATGCCACCGCGGCGTAGACTTTGAAAGTTTCGGTTTACTGTCTCTTCATTTCGAGGATTGGTGAGAAGTGGAGCAATTCCTTGGTCTGAGAGGTCCAGCATTTTGGCCCAAACATCTCTAAAGTTAAAAGGTGAGTTCAGGCCAGCTTGTGGCAAGACATCATTAAAAACACTTGCCCAACTATTGCTTGATACTGCTAATCCATATTCATCAACGCAAACACCTTCAATTGATACGTTTAGGTCGTGGCAAGAAATCCAGCTGCATAGGTGAGCGCTAGCAAGGTCATTAGTGAGATTAACAATTTTGTCCCAAGGAGATTCAATTAGCGGCATGAGGCGTAGACGTAACTCTTCAAGTGCGAAACCAGTGTTATATAATTTTCCATTGCTTAATGTAAGAAGAGTATTCCTACTGATGGTATAGGTTTTCTTTAAGCCAGGAATCAAGCGAGCCACACTTGAGAACTCTTCAAAACATAAAAGACTAACTTCGGAATGGGGATGCTTTGCTTTGATGGCTGATATCGTTTGTCCGGCGGAAATCAAATCTCCAAAACGCTTTAAATGAACAATAAGAATTCTATTCATTATCTCGCTCCTGAAGTTAATTCTTTAAACAGATTGATGAAATGGTCCTGGTGCGCCAGTTTCACTCCAGGCTTTCCCTTTGCAATAGCAAGGTTGAAGTCATCTGTCGGTTCACCAAGAGAGAGAAGGTAGTTTCGTAGATTGACGTCATGAACTTTGCTGACGACATCGCTAAGCTCGTTTGAAGCATTAAATGACATAAAGCTTTTAAAGAAATCTTCACGCAAATTAAATGAGGCAGCGTGCGGAACTAAAAGCGGTTTAGCGGCCATAAATTTAACTAAGTTGATGTCGTCATAAAATTCGGAGATCGAATTCGCACTTACGATGCGAGTACGATTTGAAAACTCGACTGGTGCATGTTTATTGAATGCTTCATGCATGCGAATGTCAGGTTCAATGACAACGATCTCCCAGTTTTTTTGAAGGCGTCCAAGTAGAGACTCGAGTTGCCATACGTGATAACCAAAGCCAAGCCCTAGGACTAGAATCTTATTTTGATTCTTAAGCGACTCTTCGTATTTTCCAATCAGTCCGACGGCCTCTTTGGACGGGTTATAGATAGAGTGAAGATGAATTCCATCAACAACTGGAACCGGTGTATTGGCCTTAGAAAGTTTGACTTCAATAGGTGAGAGAAAATTTAGTGGTGTACAGATAGTTTTATCTATCGCCATGGGAACCTCATCCTTAAGGGGGCGCAAGAGGTCCGTTCATAGACCTCACACCCAATTACCCCATTATGCCAGACTTTTGTCAACTGAGCGTGTAAATCCGACAGTTTAGATCGTCTAAACTATCGAATATTGTTAAGGTCGTAGCCCTTGTGCTGCTTACTCTTTTTGAATGCCTGCGAAAGCTCGGCACGTGTTTGAGTCTTTTGCTCCTCTAACTTAGCTTGAAGAAGTGATTCAAGATTCTCCATCTCCAGGCTCCATCGAATGACACCACGGTTGAAGTGGTCCATACGTTGGGCACAGATCTGATTTTCGCGATTTGTTTCCCACTCTTTTTGTGAAGCCTCGAGAATCTTAATTTGCAAGCTTTCAAGAAAACGAATCATTTGACCGCGCTTGTCAGCCAATTTTGAAAGATTAATGCTCGCATCTTTATTTTCTTCGGCCTGGGCGCAGACAGAAACCATAGCGTTTGAAGCAGCAACGCATTTCTCTTTTACTTCATCGAATAGTTCGCACATTGAAAGAAAAGAATAGAGATCTTGCTCATTAGCCATTTTTAGTTCCTTCTGCTTTGAGAGATTTAACCGCTTCATTCCAACCCTCGTAAAGAGTAATGAGCACGTTTAAGCAGCCCTCTAGCGGTTGCTTATCAATTTTAATATTAGCCTGTGTCGAGGCATACAACATGTAGTCGTAGAGCGACGAGAGCTCGGTTGCTACAGTGCCACCAATTTCAAAGTCGAGGCTGTTATTAAGTTCAATGACAATATCTTGAAGCTTGCCAATAAACTCACCTTTGGCCGGAAGATCCTTGGCTTCAATAGCGGCGATTGCCTTCTTGCAGTTCTTAATGGCCGCTTGATAGAGCATAAGAAGAATCTGCTCTTTGCTCGCGGTGTTTACAGAAGTTTTCTTATAAGCGCCTAATCCATAATTCATATATTACTCCTTAAGAAGCTAGTCTTATTTTATCCTAGTTGGGTCACAGGGCTAGGACCGGCATTGGCTGCCAGTGCGGCAACTCCAGCTCCTTGGCCTTTGATATTCGAAATAGTTGACTCAAGTCGTGCGAATTTATTTTTAAGCTGAGTTTCTTTTTGTTCAAGCTGCCTTTGTTTCTGATTAATTCTGCGATCGATCTGATCAATATTACTTTGAAGCGATTTCTTTCTTGATGAGATTAGCCCGTCAGGAAAGCGAAGTGCTGCACCGATAACATCATTCACATTATCCATAAAGCCTGGGTTCTTGGCCGCACTGCCAACCGCACCTTCAATATAACTACCAGTTAAGATTTGAGAGACCTTTTCATAATTTTCAGAAAGTTCTTTTTCAAATTTCTTTTGATCAAATTCAAGAATACCATCGCGAGTAAACTTGACGCCGATATCACTGACGCGGAAATTGCCGTGATCAGTTTTGATTGGTTGAAAAATGGCAGCTCTCAGACGACTCTCAAGAGTCTTGATCATGATATCGCCACCGAGTGTGCGCGATGTATCCGTCGTTTCGTCCATTGTACTCTGCTCTTTAATAAAAGAGAGGATACCGTTAATTTTGGCAATGAGGTCTGTGGCCTTGGCTCCCACTGCTTGAATATCTTCGTCTACTTTTAGTGAAAACTCTTCACCTGGTTTGGCTTTTTTCAAATCAATCGTGAGGCCCGGAATAATATCGCTAACTTTGTTTTCCGGAACTTCGATTTCAAAGCCATCAAGCTTAATTTTGGCATCCTGAGCTGGTCGTTCGAACTCAAGAAATAGATCCCTGTCACCATCGACAAAGTAAAAGTAGGGAAAGTCTGCGCGCTTGCCATCACCCGTGTCTTTAAGTGAAAGCACAAGTCTCCATGGAGCATCTTTATCGGAACCATCGTTAACGACGGTCGCCCGCATGCCACTGTCGGAATCCTTGTTGATAAGCTTAGCGATGCCATCGAGAGTGGCATCATCTGGGCCAACGTAGACCTCTTTTGATTCTCCGTCAGGCAAGTTGTAGCGAATAAAGCCAACACCTACATAGGATTCATCTCTATCTGGAAATCCTGAAGTCATGGCAGAGGATTTTTGCGCCAACTGAACAACTTCAAATTGGTAGTTTCCGACATCTGCAGAATTTTTATCAATAGTCACATCTACGACTTCGCTGTTTGAAGCAACCTTAAACTCTCGCAGTGAGCGTCCGTTGGCATTGAGGGCGAGGTGTTGTTGAAGGTCTGAGGTGAGCTTATTTAGTTGATCAACTAATGCTTTCTTGTCACCAATCTTGCCTTTCTTTTCTTCCATTCGACCAAGGGGAATCCTTTCAGCTTGCATGATTTGCTGAACGATGTCTTTTGGGAGACCCGTGTTAATGGAGCCGAATGCAATCGACAATCCTTCCTCCTGAAGTGTGGGCGCGACCTTCCAATGGTCAGGCTGTCTTAGAATAACATGCTAGGAAAATGTTGCAACGGGCCACGTAGGGGCAAGACATTCTTGCCTGTGTAAAATGATTGTGAAGAGATGATGCCAAGACTTTGGAATGACGTTACAATAAAAAAGGACCAACTTTTGGGGAGTTGGTCCTTCTTGGAGATCGGAAATTGATGGGTGTCAATTCCTACTATATTGATCGGGTATAATGGCGGAAACTTTAGTTAAAAACTCGGGTATTTGGTGGCTAAAATCTAAATTCTTCTTATATCGAGGGGTTAGCTATTTTAGTTTTTTACTCATACCTATATTGATCCCAAAGGCGTTAGAGCTACAGAGTGGTTGGCTACTCACGATGATGTATCTCTATATAGGCTTTTTATTAAGTCAGTGGTTCTTACTGGGCAAAGAAGTGGATCATCGTCTTAAGATTTTTTATCGCCTCAATTCCTCAACAGATAGAATTGCATACCGCCTACTTTTGGGCATGTTCGTCATCATTCTCTTCTTTAATCTCTTGGCCCTGTTGCCATCAAAGTGGATCTATAATTGCTTTTGGGCATTTTGGATCTCGCTCGGACTCTTTTACTCCTGGCCCACCAGAGGAAAAATTATCAAAGAGTCCATGTCTTCAAACTTTAATGAATTTAAACATCTCGATAGATTCGAAAAAACACTTGTTGCACTCATTTGTATTTTATTTGTTGTATCGCAACCAGAGCTTCCAACGTTCTCAAGCATCAACTCATTAAAGTTATTTTTTGATCCTCAGGAAAAAATTGGCAACCATTTTTGGAACTTTCTAACGGTTAGTTATTATCCATTTAAAAAGTACCCAGAGTTTTTAAGACTGGCTTGGTCTACCCATATGTATACCGTCAACATGGGTATGTATCTTCTCGTGCTGTATGCGCTTATGCGATATTTCGTCTCACGTCGCCTATCCCTGCTTGGAATCTTTGCCGCGCTTTCAACCTGGGGCTGGTCAAAGATATTGAGTTTTGATCATGCCGCTGCACTTGTGACGACCTATAGTCTTTTATGGGTTTGGTCTATGCTTTGGGTCGTTAAGAGTACGACCTTAGAACTGGTTTATTCCTTGGCTTGATTAGTTATTGGGGAAGTTTGCTCCATCCCTCTCTTTCGTTTTTGGCCATCGCCCAAGCACTCCTTGTCGATAAGATATTCTTGAAAGAAAAGACGAAGTGGTATCGCCGCCAAGTGCTTAAGTACGCCTCCTTTGGCTACGCCTTGTGCGCTATTGTGTTGCTTTCAGAAGGGGAAGCACTACGCGATTTAGGTTGGCATGTTACCAGTGTTCTTGAATCTGCCTGGTTCGCCTTTACTAGAAAAGCATTCTTTAGTTTGGCACCAGTTGGTGTCGCCGTAATTGCGACAAAACTTCTTATTAAAAAGGCTGGTCATCATCCATGGCGGCTAAGTGGTGACATTGAGCCTTATAAGCAGATATTTATTAGCTGGCTTGTGGTTGTCATTTTCTCTCTAACGTTGACACCCATTATGGGAATTGATTTTTCAAGTGTCTGGCCACTAGTCATTCTGTCGGTCCTACCGCTTGAATTATTGTTTCAAACCATCAGCAGACTGCGCTCTAGTCGAAATATGATCTATCTGATCTATATTCTTATTTGCCTACTCGATTCCCACTTTGAGGGTAGGGTAAAAATATTCTTGAGACTTTTTGGTATAGATTCTTAAAAATGTGATAAACTTTATTTGAGGCGTAAGCATTGGCTTACGTTTGGCAGATTGAAAAGGAGTTCATCTGTTCAAGTCGGGTTTCACTCGCCACCTCTATCAGGAATTTATCGATTCATTCGGTTCAGGCCGCTCTTGCACTACTTCTCAACCCTTTGTTTACGTCGAGCCTCAAGCCACTTCGGTGCGCCTGCTTGCTGACGTCTTGGAAGGTAAAGATGGTGGTTGGGAGATCTACGCTGTCAGTGCCGGAGAAGAGGAAATAACTGAAGATTTTCTGGTTGATGCTTAGTCACTAGAAGATAGAAGTCGGTGTTAGAAATAAACTAGCGACCCCTTATTTAGCGGTTAAAAACCTCTAAAAGTGCTTCTATCCCCTATTGTCAGCGCTTTTAAGAAATTTTGGCGCGATTGGCCGGACTTCATTCATCAGGTGTCAGTTTTTTGAAAAACTGTGGATAACTAAGTGCGCTTATTCATAATCTAGATCATATCGCCCCGAACCAAAATTTGTCGCCTTTTGTAGTTAGATCAAGTTGTTGAAATAACAATGCTTAAAGAGAGCCCGACTAAAAAAAATAAATTTTCCCTTGACCCGAAAAATTGTGGATAACTCAGCCTTGGCTGTGAACAAAAAACCCGAGTCAATGGCCTAGTTAGTTTTTTTTCACAAAAAAATGATCACATCTATTGTTTTTGCACTGCCGCAGTGTCATGAATGGTAAGCATGATTGATCAAAACATTCGGGAACTTATTCATAAAGAAATTCGTCTCATCTTCGATAGGGCCAATGTACAGCTTAACGAATCCCAAAAAGCTGATGGCAGCTGGGTTACAGATGTAGATCAACGGCTCACTGATAAAGTGGAGTTGATCCTTCGCACAAATTTTCCTGGCGTAAACATCGTTAGTGAAGAGGGTGATCACGAGCTGAAGTTTCCATGTTTTATCCTCGATCCTGTCGATGGGACTGCGGGTCTGGTCTATGGCACCAATGAATGTTCACTATCACTCGCCTTTATGCCTTCTCCTCACTTATCAGATCCGTTGGCCAGTGGTTTCATTACTCATTTATTCAATGACTTTGAAGTCCACTCCCAAATGGAGCTGCCTAGTCAGAGCGTCTTGAATCACGGCTTGATATCAAGATCTGAGTGGAGAAAGGGTTTGTTTCAGCCGTTGTTGCAAAAAGAACATCGAGAGCTTAGGCCGATGGGCAGTATTGCCCTAAAGCTTGGCCTCATGGCCTTCGGTCAAGCCAACTTTGTAGCAACATTGCGGCCTAAGTCGATCTGGGATATTGCTGCAGGAAGCATTTTACTACATAAGACGAACCGTCAGTTTTGCTCTCGAGGAGTTGCAGTTGCCGAGCTCGACAGAATTAACTGGAAAGACCCAATGATCTGGGGCACAACCAGTGATGCAGCATGGTTTTTGGATGGCAAATGAATAAAAAATTTAAAGTTAAAGATCACTATTTTAATAAGGCTAAGAAAGAGAATTTTTTGGCACGAAGCATTTATAAGCTTGAAGAAATAGATCAAAAATATGGTGTGATCAAACCAGGCGATCAGGTGGTTGATTTAGGTTATCATCCGGGATCTTGGATTCAATACACTTCTAAGCGAGTCACGGATACGGGAAGTGTTATTGGTATTGATATCAGGCCGCTCAATAAGCAATTAGTTCATCTGAAAAATGTAAACCTGCTTGAGATGTCCATCTTTGATGTCACCAAGCCGGGTGATATTGGCGCTGACGGATACTTTGATGTGGTCCTGTCCGATATGGCACCAAATACCACAGGTATTCGCTCGGTTGATCAAGATCGCTCGCTCGCTCTTGTCGAGAAAATATTCGAAATTTTGCCCGTATTTCTCAAAGAAAATGGAAATCTAGTAATTAAGGTGTTCGATAGCCAGAGCGCACAAGATTATCTAAAATCTCAGAAGCATTTGTTTGAGAACTTAAGTTTCCTAAAGCCTAAATCTACAAGATCGGTGAGTAAGGAATTCTTTGTAATAGGTAAGAAATATCTTAAAAATGAGCCGAATTCACCGTAAGCATAAATTTTTCGCGATTACCTTTATTGTCCTGGCCATAGGTCTAGCCTCTTGGATGGGCACGATTGCATGGAAGGATCATCAAGCCGAAGTCGCTAGAGTGGAAAAGCTAGAGCTCTTTGAATCTGTAAAACTTGAACTCGATCGTTATTTCCATGAAGGCGGAGAACGACCAACTAAGCTTAACCTCAATGGCAAAGAGATTGCTTTAGAGTATGGAATTAACGAAGAATTAGAAAACCATGTAAAAAAACTTATTAAACGACATTCTTCTGCCCATGTGGCCGTTGTTGTGATGGATAATGATTCAGGCAATCTATTGGTAAGTCTTGGGCATTCGAAAAAAGCTGGTGAGTTTGGACCAGCTCTACCCTTTACTGCAACACATCCAGCAGCCTCTTTGTTTAAAATTGTTACGGCAGCAGATCTTCTCGAGAATACTCCCATTACTGAAGACTCTAAGTTTAAGTTTCATGGCCGAGGAACGACACTTTATAAAAAGCAACTTGAAAAAACGAATAGTCGTTGGGCGCGCTATCAAAGTTTAGAAAAAGCTTTTGCATTTTCTAATAATGTCATTTTTGGAAAGGCTGCGATTAATCAAACAACTTCTGAAAGCCTGATGAGAATGGCCTACGATTTTGGCTTTAATCGCGAAATCATGGAAGAAGTTCACCTATCTCGCTCAATCGTCGAAATGCCTGAAAATCAATATAACTTCGCTGAGTTGGCTTCTGGTTTTAATCGCGACACTTTAATTTCGCCAATTCATGGTGCGGCGATTGCTTCAATTGCTGCCAATGGAGGACGCTTCGTAACACCTAGGCTTTTGAGAAAAGTGTCGGATATTGAAACAGGTGAAGTTCTCTGGCTTGCAAAAAGAAAAGAGAGAGAGGCGCTTAAGCCTGAGAGCGCAGTGGCCCTTCGTCAAATGATGGAGCTGACCGTTTCACGGGGTACTGCCAGTCGTAGCTTTAGGCGATTTGATCGTAAAATCAGAAAATTAGTTGAAGTGGGCGGCAAGACAGGAAGTATTTCAGGTGGAATGCCAGATGGTAAGAGAGATTGGTTCACTTCATTCGCGATCCCTAAAGATGAAGCAGCTGGAAGAGGAATTTCAGTTTGTATCATGATCGTTAACGATAATAAGTGGTATGTTAAGTCATCATACTTAGCGAAAGAGATTATCGAATTTTATTATAAGAAAATATTACGTATCGAGAACGCATTTATAAAAGACGGAAGTAGCCAGGTACGAAAGCAATCTGAAGGAAGAAGCTAATGGATCAAGATAAAGTCAGCGCTCAATCAACTAACTTGAGTACAGACGGCCTAACAAAAAAAGAAAAATTTAAGAAAGAAGCGAAGTCGATCACCTTGATCGTTATTTCTGTTCTTATCTTTAGATCTGTCTTTTTTGAACCCTTTAGAATTCCCTCAGGTTCAATGATCCCAACGCTTATGATTGGGGATTTTATTTTAGTTAATAAGTTTGCTTATGGTTTCAAGTTACCCTTTAGCGATATTAGCCTTTTTGGAATCGACTCAGATCCTATCTACTTATTTGGCGAATCAAAGCCTAGTCGTGGTGATGTTGTAGTCTTTAAATATCCGTCAGACCCATCCATCAACTATATTAAAAGAGTTGTGGGCTTGCCTGGAGATAGTATTGAAATTAGGGAAAAAAGAGTATTTATCAATGATCAGCCGCTAGATCAGATGGAGATTGATGGTCGCGAGATTATGTCTGATATGGATGAGAAATTTAAAAACTATAACTTAAAGTTCTACAAGTCTAAAACTGGCGAGCACGATCACTTTATCCAACAAGACGTCGATAATTATTACAAAACAGATTATGAAAAGAAAATTATCCCTGAAGGACAGTATTTTGTTATGGGCGATAATCGCGACTTCTCTTACGATTCAAGATTTTGGGGCTATGTAGACCACAAACTCATTAAAGGAGAAGCCATTTTAGTTTGGTTCTCATTGATTTTTCCATTTGGAGAAGACTCATTTAAGTTTAGGCCATGGAGAATTGGCGAGATGATTAATTAGGACTTCTTAAGTTCAACTCTGGTGGCACCGTCATTTCCATCGAGTGGAGTCCACGAATAGTCATGCTCATGTTTTAAGAACTGTCGTAGCCACTTTTTTAAGATTCCATCACCATGGCCATGAACAATGTCCAAGTATGGAATATCTCCACTCAACAGCTCTTGCAGGCAGATATTAACCTCTGATTGGAAGGCTTCAAGCCGATGTCCACGACAATCTAATGTTGTTTTACCTATAAGCTCGCGTTGAACTTGAACGCTAACTTGATGTTTAACGTCGTTAGCCTGGTCGCGAAGAAGTTGCAAATCCTTCTTCTTGCACCACGACTTAAGACCCTTAAAATCAACGAGTATTTTATCGCCTTTATCTTGCAAGGCCGTGCCGGTTTTTGAAAATGCGTTAGACCAAACTCTAAGTCCAGTAGCGTCAGGGGGAAGTTGTAAAAGATTATCTGGAATCTTTTGGCCATGTGCTTTTTGCGGCCTAAGCTCAGCCTTGCCTGCGGCCAGGGTATCAAGCATCCGTCTCGGTGAAGACTTACTAGATTTAAAGCGATCAATCTCTTCTTGAGTCTTAGAAACAATTTTTTCATACTTCTTATAAAGAAGCTCTTTGGCCTGTAGTAATTGAGTCTCTTTTTGTAAATTGAATGCAGCTTGCTCACTCTTTAAACTCTGTAATTGTTTGTCGGCTTCTTGCTGCTTTAAAAAATACTCAGCCTTTTGTGCATTAATCTCAGTCAGTGCGCTTTCATAGTCAAAGACCTGAGAGCCTAGTAATTCCTTGGCCCTACTGGCGAGTGCTTTGCCCCAGTGGGTATGGCGCGAAAGTCGCGCAAAGGTGTCAATACCGCGAGAGCTTCCAGGTGAGCCCCAGACAATACGATAGAGAGGCTGACCATGGCCGTCCACCGCCATATGACAGGATAAATAGTTACCCATACTACTAAGCATGGTTTTTATTCCATGGTGGTGAGTGGATAAGACAATTTGAGGCGAGAATTTCGCTGCTAAAAACTCAAGTAATGAAACGGCTAGAGCAGAAGCCTCTTCTGAGGAAGTAGAGTTAAAAATCTCATCAATAATAATTAAAGAATCATGGTTCAAATCGTCTACTAGTGAAGAGTAGTTTTTAACTTCAGAAGAAAACGAACTTAGACCCTGGTTTATATCCTGAAGATCATGGGAGAAAAAATAAAGCTGAGTATAAGGGAAAATTTTAGCAGATTTGGCAGGGCTCCAGCAGCCAAGTCTAAAAAGAGCAACACTAAGGGCCACGCTTTTGAGCAGAACAGTTTTTCCACCAGTATTTGGACCCGAGAGTATGACGCCTTGATGGGTTGAATCAATAGTTACATCATTAGCGACACAATCATCAACCAGGGGATGAAAGGCTCCTTTAAGTTCTAGTCCCATGTCCTTAGAAATCTGAGGCCTGCAGAATTTTTTTAAGGATGCGTAGGCCGCTAGTGTTTGTAGGCGATCAAAATCAAGTGCAAAGTCTGACCACAGGTCAAAATTTGCTGCCAGTGGAGCAAGTCGCTCCCCTAGTTCTCTACATTTTTGAAAGACCAGCCAGTCACGCTTTGATAGCAATTCTGAACGCCTTAATGAGAATGTCCTCATTTCGGGAGGCTCAACCATCAGAGTCATTCCACTTCTGGATCTGTGAACGATGGGTCCGTAAGTGGAGTTATAACTATCAGATGGCACTGGTAATACGTAACGTTCATTAATAATATCAAAGTCACCAGAACTGGCGAATTTCTTATCACCATGCTTTTGAATCTCAGATATCTTTCTTCTGGCAAAAGCCTCTAACTCAAGAATTTCATCACTAAGTTCACGTAGCTCTTTAAAATCACGCTCATTTATAGAACCATCATCGCTGATGAATTCACGTAAACTCGTCAGTAACTTTCTGTTAAAAATACTCGGGACAGAAAAGAGTGTTTTTTCTTGTGCGTCCAAATCTCGTTCAAAAGTATCTAGCCAAATCTCATCGGCTTCGAGCAAGAGTGCAAGTTGATGAAGCTCACTAATTGTTGGAATGCGACCCTTGCTCAAGTCCTTGCTTGCAGTACAAACAAAGTCTTCGCCTAAGCGCAGCAGGTGCTGATAAAGGCGTGCAGTAGCAGAACTTAAAGTATGAAGACAGTCTTGCTTTAAAAGCTCGAGCTCAATACGATCGACAGGCAAAAATGCTTGATGTCCCGACAAATGCTGCTTTGTATGGTTAAAACAGGCGCGAGAACTCATTTGGGCCGTGATATCATGCCAGTCTATAAGATGAAGAAAGTTTGAAGAATGAAAGAGGTCTTTTGACATGGATCAAGAATACAAGCGCAATAAGGACTCGTCCACGATCCCATGCCAAGTGCAAAAGATTTATGCTTCTCCGCTGCATATTTGTATATCAATCAGGATACCAGGGGAGACGCGTTGGGTTTGGATGGGGCGAAAAAAACCGGAAAATTATATACTAATAAATGAAGCTTCTCCCCCGGCGCAGTACCGCATAAAAGATGTTGGCGTAGAGTGGCTTAGAGCAAAAATTAAAGGAAAGTGGCTTGCATCGATACCTGAAGTAACCGAGGAAAATACGATAATCCTAAAGGCCCATGACGATAATTACTCGATAGAGTTTGGCCACTACGAAGATAGGCTGCACTTCATCGAAAGAGTCAAAACACAGACAGATCTAGTTATTTCAAAAAGTTTTAAAACAAGCGCAGATCAATTCGATACAAATCGAAATGATAATAAAGAAATTAATCCCCTAGTGAGCCTTGAACGCTGGATGAATAAACATAGACAAAGTTTAAAGAAGAAAATGCTTAAAAAGAAAAACCGTAAATTTAAAAACATAGAGCAGGATATTAAAAAACTTTCTAGTTATGGAAGAATGTATGAGATTGCAAGGAATACAGAGGAACTGAAATTTAAGGATGAAATTGTTATAGAGGGACATAAGATAAAGTTAAAAAAAGGACTCAATGAGTATCAAAAAGCTGATCTCGTCTACGCTAAGGCTAAAAGGTTTAAGCAGGCTATGGTGTTACAGCAGGATCGATTAAATGCCTTGGACATTGTCTCAAGCGGAGTAATTGCGCAAAGTGAGATTGAATTTAGTGCCGAGAGTTTGGGCTGGAATTTACCGCAAACAAAAGCAGTGACTGAAATAAAGACCGATGACAAAACAGGTCTTAGTCATGAGGAGTTTGAACTGCCTGGAGGATATAAAATAGCTGTGGGTTTGAGCGCTAGGGCCAATGATCACTTGCGAAAGTCTTGGGCAAAAAAAGACGATTTATGGGTACATATAGAAAATCAAACAGGGGCGCATCTCTTTTGTAGATCAGAAAACTTACCCGATCAAAAGACTTGGGAACTTATAGGATCAATCCTAAAGGAATACTCTAAAAGTACACTTGAGGATGTTCATCTTGTATGGACAAAAGTGAAGCACCTTAAGTCGGTTAAGGGTTCAGCTGGGCTGGTAAGGTTCAGTAATGAAAAAAGGATATTGATCAAGTATCAACCAACATGGAGAAAAATGCTCTCTCTTCGATGAACTTCAATTAGCGTCTATTATATAATTGGAGGAATATTGTTTAAAATGAGAGCACAAATTCTAAAAATTATTTATCTACTGGTTCTTGGCCTGGCAATGTCGGTGGTCAATGCGAATAGTGATAGCGACCTCATTAAGAGGTTTGATCAAAATCAGTACTCCCCAATCAAATATGGTTTAAAAGAAGTTGTTTTTACTGCGAGAGTAGAAGGACTAAAAGAAAGTATTAAAGAGCGTTACGCCCTAACAAAACTTAACGATCCTCACTTTGTTGTTTATTGGATGTCACCGGGACGAGTTGAGATTGAAGTC
>PBCC01000033.1 GCA_002716825.1 Halobacteriovorax sp.
AAAAAAGCTCCCTTCGTCGGAATAATAGGATTGTCTCTATAGTCCAGTGAAATCGACGGAGTAATACCACCAATTTGAAAGCTGTCTTGGTCCTTGGACTCGGTTGCATCAAACTGACTAATGTCTTCGAACTGGTAACGAACAGATGTCGTTAAGTGATCACCAAATTGTTTTGTAAGTCGTGGACCAATTCTAAAGATATCCGCATCAAAGCCAAAGAAGCGCTGCCTTTTAAAAGATGCTGAGAACTCAAACTCCCACTTGCTACCAATGACTTTAGGAAAAAGCCATGGATCCCTATAAGAAACTTCAGTCGAAAACTCTGGTTTCCTGTGACCCTCTTTCGATCTGCGTGAATCAAACTCATCAGTATTTAATCTAATGTTGGTCTGAGCTTTAAAGCTGACCGTTCTATTCATTCCTTGAACATTATTATAGGCAAGTTGAAAACTAGCTTTTGGCCCAAGATCAGTTCTGTAGCCTGGTGCGATCTCACCAAGACCAAAGTTTCTCTCTTTGACCTCTATCAGAAAACTTAACCAGTATTGGTCTAGCTGTGATGACTGGGTCAAAAAGGGAGTGATATTAACATTTGCAAATAATCCTAGAGAGACGAGTCGGTCTCGCAAACGATTGATCGCACTGCTTGTTACTAAATCACCTTTGGCCAGATCAACTTCTCTTTCCACGACAACAGACTTCGTCTGGGTATTACCAGTAACCAAAATTCCATCAAAGTAAGTCTTCTTTCCAAGCTCAAAAGGAATAACAATTTGAGCCGTTTGAAATGAACGACCATAACGAACAACTTTTGAGTCTCGAATTTGTGCAAATCTTGCAAAGAAGTATCCTTCTTCTCGCAATACCTCTAAGGCAGTATTCATATCAGATTCAACTTGCGTTACATCAAGCGGCTGACCTTGTTTAAGTTTAATTCTATCTATAATTTTAAGCGAGAGATCCGCCGGTACTCCGGGAAACTCGATTCTTGAGATTTCGACTTTTTGGTTTTCCAGAACAATATATCGTACATTTAATTTGTCATCAGATTCATTGTCAGCCCTTCTAATCTCCGGTGCTGTCACATTGGCCATCACAAAGCCACTTTTTAAATAGTTTCTTCTGAGCTTGTCCGAGAAATCGACAAAGAATTTTCGATCATAATAACCACGACAAACTAGCACTGAGCACTCTTGATCAATAAGTTTATCGAATTCATTATTATCGATAAAATGATTTCCTTCGAGAGAAATAGACCCAAGTTTTGTTTTTTTCCTTTCTGTAATTTCAACATAAAACTCTGTTCGTCGCACTTCAAGCTTATCTACTGACTCGACAACTCTGATCTTGGTTGAAACTTTATAGTGCCCGACAGCATCATAAAGATCTTCAATTGAGGATATGATTGTTTCATTGATTTGAGACGCACTACTGGATTTTGCTCTTTCTCTAATCTTATTTAGAATCTCGCCTCTGCCAAAGGCCTTCATGCCACTGAAGCTGAACAGATACTGCTTACCAAGCTTGGCCGAGATATTAAGGACATTTCCACCGTTTACTTGAATCAGTGCTGCCTCTATATCGGCTCCCCAAAATCCTTTTGTGAAAAACAATTGTTCAAGGCGCTCGGACGTTTTCTTGGCATCACTAGAGTTCCAAGTTGTGCTCATTAAGACTGAAAACTCTGTTAAAATCTCTGACTCAAAAGCCTTTACATCACAATCTAAAACCATGCTCGAGATATAAATACCTTTTCCGGGATCAACTGCAATTTCCATTACAATTCCATCTTCAGAACTAGAAGTGCTGAAATTAACTTTGGAATTAGGGAAGCCACGATCGCTTAAATAATCTTTTATAATTCGTTCACTCTCAGGCAATTGATCAGCTTCATAGAAGCCGCTCTCTTTTAAGGGGAGAATAGTCTGTACCGGACTTAAATCTATGGAGCTCGTCAAATTATTAACTCTGACCTCGCTAATCCTCAGCTTTGGAACAATAGTTAAGTTTAGTTTCCACTTTCCATTATTATCCTCTAAAAGCTTATAACTTAGCTTGTCGATACTTTGATCGAGCAATAGAAACTCAATTCCACTTTCAATATCACTTCTCGAAGTCTTTCTCTCTAGAAGGTTTTGCGCTCTGACCTGCAATTCATCACAGCTTGTTTGAGCTGGACAGGTGACGCTAACGCTCTCAACCTCAGCTGCAAATACAACTGAAGAAAGAGACAAGATAAATATGAGCGCTCTTAAAATGACCATCTATACTTTACATCCGCACCAAGTGATTGAGTGCCCCCCTGGTTTTCTTCAACTGAGGACTTGATCTCATAGACCCCCTCTAAAGACCAGGCCCTGTTAAAATCGTAATTCACATTCATTTCTTGTTTCTGCTCTACTTCTCCACCAAGCGTACTAGAGAAAGATACAGATGTCTTTTTGCCTACCTGACTTTGTACTCTTAACTTCGTTCCGGTTTTCAACCGTCGCGATCCTGAAGTATCGGAGCTTGCCTCCTCGATGAGATTTCCCTCTTCGCTAGAAAACTCAGGCGCAAGACTAACTTTCAGTCCGAGATTACTATCCAAGTCCCGTGTGAGCTGTAGTTGATCAAATAAGAAGCCACCCAAGCTCATCGTTGTAATACTTCTTCTATCTTCTTCATTTAAATTCCTGGAGATATCTGAAGTTATTCCTAGTGTTAAGAGTGAAACAATTTCATCTTGCGGAAGTGCCGGATCGGAACTTAAGACAATGTTCATTTGATCTGCAGCTCCGTTAACTAAAAGATCAATTGAGTAACCCGCAACACTCGCCCGTCCACTTAAATCAAGATTCGCTTTAGATGGACCATCCTCTTGTGCGAAGCTGACATTCGACTTAGACAGAACAAATTCATGGCCCTTAAATGCAACCTTACTCTTCCCTGGAGACCCGTAAATTCGACCACCTATTCTAGGGGTCATGAGTTCACCATTAAGTTTTAAATTTGCACCGAGATTCAAGTCCATTAAGGGATTTTTCACTGCTATTGTATTATTACTAATAACCCCGACATCAATCTCCAAATACTGATTAATAAGACTCTGTGTTGTGTTAGGAATAAATCGCTCATAGCTGCTTCCTGTTTTAACTTCACCTAGATAAGTCCCAACATCGTCAATCAGATTAACTTGCTCTAACGAAACGTTACCTGCAAAAAGGTAAGGAGCTTTAGCACCAATGAGGCTTAACCTTGAGTCAAAAGTCACATTAGACCTATTAAAGAGAGGGTAAGTCACATCATTAAAACTCAGTCTAAGATCAACTGAAGGATAAGGAAATCTTACAGCGACTTTTCCCTTGAGCCCAAAGTCACCTCTTCCATATTTGCCAGATAAATCCTGAATTTTTATTTCATTATTTTCTAATGCGATATCGAGAACCATTTCACTGAATTTTCCCGGAATATCTTTTAGTCTAAACTGAACATCACGGGCGTTGTGATTTATAAATGACTTAACACCATCTTCGCTCCAGTCGACACTTAGCCGACCATCTAACGTTCCACTCATATCGACAAAGCGATCACTTACTAGCTCAAAAAATTCAGCAGGTACTGTATATGAAGAAAACAGAGAGAAGTTTCCACCAAGATGCCCCTGTGCCTTGGCGAGAAACACCAGTTCACTTTCCGTTGAAGAAGTTAAACTCCAACCTTCAAAAACGCCCTGTTTTACCAAAAGCGGTGTTTTTTGTGACACACGAACATTTTTAGATTTGTACGAAAGTAGAACATCACGAATATCTAACTTAATATCAGCAAGCTCAGGTTTAAGCGTTGGAAACGAAGCTTGCATTTGAAAGAAAGCTCGTCCATTCAATGTCGGCTCGTTCATGCGTACTGGTGCAAGTAAACCCACAAGAGGCTTGATATTTGCTGCTGTAACATCAACTCTAACAAGGGCTGGTTTTTTAGTGTGATTCACAGGAATGAATGCTTCCAGTCTACCCAATCCTTCCATTAATTCGCCCTGGAAAGTCCATTCGCCCCTCGAGTAATAAGCATCTAGCTTTGAGTTTGCAACTCTTCGTCTTTTGATCGTCGAGTCTTGTAAGGAAAGTGTTGCGCGAAGTGAGTGGTCATTATCAATAATTCCACTTCCATACAGGTCGAGTTCAAGGTTACCTTCCAAAGAAAGTGGACTCAGCCTGTATGCATTAAAGGACATTAAGGACATTCCGCCCATCGAAAATTCATATTCTAGGTAGTTAGAGTCTGTATCCCAAATCAATTGACCTCTTCCATTTACGCCCTCGCGCCTCAAGTTAAGCTCTCGAATATTTAATCGTCCTGCATTCATTCGCAGCTTTGTGTTAAAGGCATCAAAGTATTCACCATAAAAACTTAACGATTCACCATCTGCCTCAATATCAAGCTTCACCGGCCGATTATCAAAGTCGACACTTACTTTACCTTTGGTTGAGAATCTCGCTTGTAAATCTTTAGCATCAAGCACGGCCTGAGGAACGATAGGCGCGATAATTTCTTTAAGATCTATAAACGTTGCCCTTGAAGCATCAAAGGAGATGGCCAAGGGGTAGGCCGTGGCTTTAATGTCTAGATCAACGGCCCCTGTATACCTTGTGAATCCTTTTCGCCCTTCAATTTTAGGAAATGAAAGTTTGCTCGACTGAAGTGGCAATTGCCCTGTAAAGATAATACTTCCAAGGTCGTAGCCGCTCACTTTTGTACCGGCCATTTTGCCATTAAAGTCAAAGACAACATTATCCCAGGTGCCATTAACACCAACACTTAGATCTCCTCTACCGGCCAACTCAACACTTGAAATCTTCTTTATTTCATCAAACGAAAATGAGTCACTAACAAGTGAAGCTTGAATTCCTTTTGTATTAATCATGGCATTAGTAACCAAAACTGACTCACCCATATTTAAATCAGCTAGCAGCTGTAACTTGAAAGGCTCAAAGTCCAAGTCTAACTTTAGTTTCTTGGCAAAAACATTGGGGTGCGCTAGCAGGGGCTCACCTTTACCAAGCTCTAAAGAAAGATTCGCTATGCTCAAAGGTGTTTGATTTCGAATAACTAAACCACGCTTATTAAGATCAACATTGATCTTACCGCTCAGGTTCGCCCTGAAAGGTTTGAGCGTTTCCTGTAAAAAATGAAAAACTGTACTTGTTGGCAGATCAGTTAAAGTAACAATCATGTTTTTCAACTCTAAGTCTGCAGGTTCTCCAGAGAGAGATACAGGTTGATTGATCTGTATCTCCGCTGTTCCAACACCATCTGTTACGTTGGCGCTTCCAATAATTATAGTATCTGGTGTTACCTCTGCGCTAAGGCTTACTTTTTTAGCATTCAGAAACTTACTAGAGAGTTCCTCAATATTTGCTAACACTTTTGCCTTGGGCATTATCACCGGACCAGATAGCTCTACGGCCAACGAAACATATGATTCAAATAGCGGATCAACTTTTTCAAATCCAGGAATCCATTTTGTAAATGAATCATCTGGCCCACTTGTTACAATTTTCACCTCATCAAAAACGACCTCTGGATAAAAGTGGATATTCCCTCCACCTTCAAGGTTTGCGAGACCTTTTTGTATTGATAGCTTCTTTAATGTTGCACCTTTTGCCCCAAGGCTAACATCCACAAAAAAGGATTCAGGAAGAAGCTCTGGGTCAATAGATTCAAGCTCTACTCTATCGACTTGCGCCTTTAGGTGTAAGTCTTCATCTACAAACAAATGGGCATCTGATACAAATACCTTTTGCTCATTAAGGTTTAAGCGAATATTGCTTAACTTTAAGTTTTGAATTTGTATTGGTGCGTTTACAAGCTTTGAAAAGTTCTTATTCCATTCATCACGAAGCAAGTTAAGTTTCTCTTTGAAGGCAGTCTCATTTTTAATTTTTTGCGCCGAGCTTTCATACTTTACATGACCCTGAGAAAGTTGAACCTCTTCAATATAAACATCACTCTTGAAAGCATTTTGCAGTCCATAATTGACGGCTATATAGGAAAACTCGAGATCAATTTCATCATGTTTAAACTGAACATCTTCAAGCTGCATCCCGAAAGGAAAGAGCTCCATTCGAATCTGACCAATTTTTATTTCGCCACCAATATCTCGGGCGATATACTTACTCAATCTTTTTGATACGAAGTTTGAAAACTGACTACTATGTAAGACTTCTCTTACCGTTATAAAGGCAAATGCAACTAGTGCAAGATAGACAAGAGCAAAGCGATTAATTTTCACCTTTGCTCCAACAACGATATTTTATATTTGGTGAGACGATAGTTTTCATTGCTTTCAAGAATCTTTTTATATACTCGTAGCGCCTCTTTTACTTTTCCCAAGTGCTCCAAGCTTTCGGCGCAAAGATAGAGAGCTTCATTAAGCTCATTTTGATCCAACACACAAGATTCGATTAATGATTCAGCTATCACTTTTGCTTGATTATAGTTTCCAATTTCAAAGTAACAGCGCGCCTTTAGGTAAGAGCCGTCTTTAAATGCCTCAACACTCATCTCTAATACTTTTTCTAACAATTCTATGCAGGCTTCAAATTCTCGAGCTTGTATGAGGGCGACACTATAGTCCCTATAGTTTTTCACCAGTTCGGGTCTTGAAATTGACTTCCATGAAAATGTCATCGCAGGCTTCGAATCTACTTTTTTTCCTACATATGAATCAATTTCAGCCAATGTCGAGATTACGGCATCCCAACTACTCTTGAGTGCATCTGACTTCTCTAGGCTAGGTTTATTCCCAAATACATTTTCAAATTTCTGATTACTAGGATCAAGTCTGCGCAACTCTTTTTCGAGCCTCTTAGCATCATCTTTCTTGTTTTGATTAAGAAGAAATGAAATTCTATTTTCAAGGGTCTTAATCTGTTCAAACAGTGATCTTTCCTCTTCAGCAAATAGATCTTCGCCGAGGTCGATTTCGACATCAATCTCTTCAGGCGGCTCCACCGAGAGAGAGCGCTTAAATGCCGAATCAATCCAAGCAATCTCCGGTAACTCAACTTTAAGCCCTGAGTTTTCTTTGAGGAAATAACCTATATGCGTTGAATCTGTTCTGATGAAATACTTTACAACCTCTTGCAAGAGGGCTTGATTGGTTCCGTGTATCATGAATGCTTCATAGATTT
Organism: Halobacteriovorax sp.; assembly: GCA_002716825.1. Classification (GTDB taxonomy): domain Bacteria; phylum Bdellovibrionota; class Bacteriovoracia; order Bacteriovoracales; family Bacteriovoracaceae; genus UBA4207. The sequence continues at coordinate 7,173 of PBCC01000033.1, forward strand.
TTTTTATAAATAGCCTTCTATGCTTTTCATCATTCGTTAAGTGTCCTGATATCTCTTCAACGGCCTCAATGCTTTCTTCCCACGGAGCATCTTTTATAAAGTCGTTCGTATACGATCTCTTATCTTTGGTTTTAATTACGCTTTCAATATCTCCCTCTATGATAGAGATATTGAGTCTAATTTCACTTTCAACTTTTTTCAGTAAATTAAAGTCATGCAATAGCTTTGCTATTTGTTCTAGTTGAACAACATTCTTCTGTTGTATCTTCTTGGGTAAACTTTCTTGTAACTGAATGCGGAGGTTTTCTATTTCACCTTCACTGGCCAATGATTTAATTAGACCATACAGATCTTCCCAACAATCATCTTCGATGAGGATTTTTCTATAAATAACTTTGGCTTTAGCATGGCGATTGACTGCACTATATGATGCTGCCAATCTTCTTAAGATTATTAGCTTTTGATCGCGCGAGGCATGATCTCTTTGCATCGCTTCGAGTGCGAGTTCGCCTAGTTGTATGATTTCTAGTTCGTTAAGTGGCTGTGAATTATATGCGGATACAACTCCGCCTATCACTTCTTGAAAGCGACTTTGTTCAAAAGCCTTTTTTAGAGGAACGTAAACGCTCACTTACACTCTCCGCGCCAAGCGTGGAATTGTACGCTATCCCTCTAATTTTACTTGAATTTGGTGGTTAAAAAGTGTGTGGCGTAATTATTGCCGACGAAATCTTTGTGATTGATTATTGAAAGGTGGAGTTTTTTATTTGTTTTAATTCCTTCAATAACCATCTCATTTAGTGCGCGATTCATGCGCTTAATACATTCTTCTCTGGTAGGGGCAGATACTATAATTTTCGCTAACATAGAGTCGTAGAATGGGGGCACTTTATATCCCGAATAAATAAAGTCATCTATTCGTACGCCGATTCCTGCTGGACGATGATAGTGATCGATCTGCCCAGGGCACGGCATAGAGGTTTCTGGATCTTCAGCGTTGATACGACACTCCATTGTGTGCCCGCGAAAACTAATATCTTCTTGTTTAATTGTAAGCTTCTCGCCTTCGGCGACTCTGATTTGCCATGAGATCAAATCGATTCCAGTTCGCTCTTCGGTAACGGGATGCTCTACTTGAATACGCGTATTCATCTCCATGAAGTAAAATTTATCTTCATCTTGATCGTATAAAAACTCTACCGTTCCAACGCTGTCGTAATTTACGTGCTTAGCGAGGTTAACAGCAGCATCACAAACTTCTTTTCTTTTCTCAGGTGAAATAACCGGACAAGGGCTTTCTTCAATTAATTTTTGAAAGCGTCGCTGAACGGTGCAATCGCGCTCGCCCAAATGAATGACATTACCATGCTTATCACCCAAAACTTGAACTTCAACGTGTCTTGGATTAACGATATACTTTTAAAAAAATAAAGTATCATCTCCAAATCCTGCAAGTGCTTCGGTCTTGAGTCGTCTCGTTGTTGGAATTAAGTCCTCAATTTCATCGACTCGCTTCATGCCACGACCGCCACCACCGGCCGATGCCTTAACTAGAACAGGAAAACCCATATTCTTTGCATCTTCTAGAATTTGCTCGTCAGTTCGAGTGTTTACTAAAATTGGCTTTAAAACCGGAAGACCCGCTTTTTCCGCAATTTTCTTTGAGAGAATCTTATCTCCCATTTTTTCAATCGCTTCCAGATTGGGGCCAATAAAGGTAATTCCCCACTTTTCGCACATTTTTGCGAACTCTCTATTCTCCGATAGAAAACCAAATCCAGGATGAACCGCATCAGCTTCAGTTATTTCGGCAGCCGATAAAATAGCTGGAATATTAAGATAACTTTGAGAGCTTTTAGCAGGACCGATACAAACTGATTCGTCTGCAAGTTTTACATGGAGCGAAGACTCGTCAGCAACACTGTGAACGCTGACAGTGGCAATGCCTAGCTCTTTGCAACTTCTCACAACTCTAACGGCAATCTCACCGCGATTGGCTATAAGTATTTTTTTAAACTTCACAATTAAGCCTTATTTGGTTTAACGCGAAAGAGCACTTGGCCAAACTCGACGTAAGTCTCATTTTCGGCACAGATCTCAACGATTTCACCTGAGATATCAGACTCAATTTCGTTCATGATCTTCATCGCCTCAACGATACAAAGAACTTTTCCAGGCGCTATTGAATCACCTTCTTTAATGTAAACATCTGAATCAGGCGAAGCTGAACGATAGAATGTTCCAACAAATGGCGAAGTGATTTCTTTCAAATTTCCAGCAGGTTTAGCTGCTGCAACTGCAGCTGCAACAGGAGCTTGAACTGGCGCATGATGTGATACACCGGAAACAACTTGAGGCTCTCCAGCAAATGAAACAGCGAACTTTTCTTCGCCTTTTTCATACTCGAGCTTTGTAACACCAGCTTTTTTGGCCAGCTCAATAAATTCTTGTAATTTTCCAAAAGACATAGAACTAGCCTTTAACACGCTCCATGTACTCACCTGTACGCGTGTCGATTTTCAAAATTTCACCCTCTTTAATAAAAAGAGGGACGTTGATTTGTAAACCTGTCTCCATAACAGCTTTTTTCATGCCGCCTGAAGCAGTATCACCTTTTAGACCTGGGTCGGTCTCTGTCACTTTTAATTCAACAAAGTTTGGAAGCTCGACCGCAATAGGTTTGCCGTTATAATATGTCAGCTTTAACTTAATACCTTCTTGCAAATATCCCGACTCTTCTTCAACATATTCTTTGGCCACATGAATTGGCTCAAAGTTTGATTGATCCATGAAGTTGAAACCATCTTGATCGGCATATGTATACTCTACGTCGCGCTCTTGAAGATCTGGTGCAACTAAACCTGTGGAAACACCTGACTTAAAGGTGCGCTCAAGGACTTGCCCTGTTTCTAAATTTCTCATACGACATTTATAAAATGCCGACCCCTTTCCAGGGTTAGTGAAACTCGCCAAAAGAATAACGTAGGGCTTACCTTCCATTTCTACTTTTAAGCCTTTTCGTAAATCTGTAGTATCAACCATGCCAGAGACCTTTTTTAATTAAGAGAGCCAATACGGCTACCAGGTAAACGTCCTTTCCTAGGCCCTCAATAATGCTCTCGACCGCTTGGGCCGTCAACTTGGTGCGACGGTATTCCTCCCTAGCTGCTGTATTTGATAGATGAACTTCTACTATCGGTTTTGCTACGCTTCTAAGAGCATCCATTAGGGCCAAGCTTGTATGCGAAAAGGCTCCAGGATTTATGATAAGCGCGTCATGATCTGACTTTCTTATGCTATGAATAATTTCAATCATTTCACCTTCATGGTTACTCTGCTTCCATTCCATATCCACAGCGTAGGATTGCAATGCATTTTCAGTAAATCCCTTAATCTCAGCCAGCGTCATATTGCCATAGATATCAACTTCTCTATCACCCAATAAATTCAAATTAGGACCGTTTAAAACCAAAATTTTCATGGGATCTCCAACAGACTATGGACGCTGCATCTTTTCTTCGGCGCGTTGTTTAATATGACGAAGAAAGGTATCTAATAATAAAGTTGAATCTGATACTTCTTCTTCATCGGTCTCAACAAGGATATTTTGTTTTTCCTCAACCATTTGAAGCAGACGTGAGTGCGCATCTTCCTCGGTTTGCTCTTCTTCGACGCTCGTTTGAACTTGATCTATTTCTGCTATTTTCTCTTTAACTCTCAGGTCACTTGGATTGAGTTCCAACATTTTTTCAAGAACATCCATCGCTTTTTCAACATGCCCTTGAGCGATATAGAGATCGACAAGTGTCAAACTCATGAGCGGTGATTCTTCTGCCTGCTCAATCTTTTCTGCCACATCTTCAAGTGAGATCATATGAACTTTCTCGAGCTCTTTTTGTGACTCTTTAACGATATCTGCATTTGGCTTCTCAAGATCAACCCTGACCCAATCATCAACATCATCTACAGGAGATGCCTTAAGCTGATCAATTTCAAAAATTTGAGGAGCCGATAATTCATTTTTTTCTGCCAATGGCTCTGCTTCTAGAGCTGTCACCTTTGCGATACTCTCTGGATCTTTTGGATTAATAAAGAGAAGGTACTTCCAGGTAGCAAGCGCCTCTTGATTATAGTTTAATTTTTCGCAGCAGCTGGCAAACAATCTCTGCAAGCGAATATTATCTCTATTAGAATCAACCAGTGGCTTAAGGGTTGCGTAGACTAATTGAAATTGCTCTAGATCATAATAGCAAAAAGCAAGACCTAGATACCCTAGCACGTATGATGGATGACGTTTAATTCCCTCACGATAGACATGCATGGCCTTATCAACCATCGCCATCTTGCGATAGACTTCTCCTAGCTGAGCAAAAACTCGCGAAGATGGGTCCCTAGCAAGAGCGTCTTCGAATTTCTTGACGAGCTCAGCTTCCATTAACTAGCCCCTATCTACTAGACCAGCTTCTTCCTGGTTAATAATTCTTGGAGTAAGAAAGATAATCATTTCATTTTTTGTAGTTGAAGGCGCATATGGCGTCCTAAACAGCCAACCAATTAAGGGAATATCTTTCAAGAAAGGGATACCTGAATGCGATTCGCTCTTTGTGTATGAATAGATCCCACCTAAGACGATCGTCGATCCATTATCAACGAGAACATTTGTATTCACCTTTCTCGTTTGTTTATTTGGCGGAGCATCTGGAGAAGGCCTTGTACCAAACTGTGACTTAGACAGGGCAATCTCAAGCGCGATAGAACCTTCATTCGTCACCTGAGGCGTAACCTCTAATGACAAGTCTGCTGATACTTCCTGAAAGGAGGTGCTCGCCGTGTCCCCAGCTCCAGTCGTCACCGTAAAACTAGTCGTATCAGTGGTTGAAAGATTAGCTTTCTTTTTGTTTTGAGTAATAACTTTTGGACTGGCAATAATCTTGCCCTTAGATTCATTCTCCATCAACTGGAGTGCGAAGTTTAAATCTAGCAAGCGACCAAACTGACCGATTGAAAGCGAGAATAAGTTTCTAGCTGACTCACCTGAAACTGGTGCAGAACTAAATGAGAAGCCAGGGCCAACATCAACTCCTGCACCACTGCCAGATGTTCCAAGATCACCAGCACTTGTGGCCGGAGCTCCTACTGGATCATAACCAAAGTTAAAGCCATTTTTCAGACCAATTTCTTTTGAGTATGACTCAGAAACTTCTACAATTTTACTTTCAATTAAAACTTGCGGAGTTTGTGTATCAAGAACTTCAATAATTTTTCTAATCTTTTCAATCGTCTCAGTTGTATCTTTTACGATGAGTGAATTGGTTCTAACGTCTTCAGCGATGGAACCACGATCTTTCGTAATATAACTTGTAATAATTGTTGAAAGCTCTTTTGTTGTCGCATAGGAAACGGGAAAGATTTTTGTCACAAGGGGCTCAGTGCTAAGAGCAGCAAGCTTAGTTTCTGCTTCTTGTTTTTTATCGTCAGTGGCACGTTGCAAACTTTGAACAATTAAAATTTTACCGTTTTTCTTAGCAACAAGTTTATTCAAAGTCAGAATTGTATCAAGCGCCTGATCCCATGGAACGTTAGTTAGAGACAATGTTAGGGGCTCAGTTTTTTTAACGTCATCGGTTAGAATAACGTTAAAACCAGATACGTCCGAAATCATTTTCAAAATATCGCTTACAGGTACGGCCTTAACATTAATAGAAATACGCTTGCCGATATATTTTTTCTGACCTGATAGCGTTAGGTTTTCTAAAATATCATCAATAGATTCAGTCTTTGGAACAAGCAGTTCAGATGCTTTTGTTTTTGTGCCCGTAACCTTTTCTTCAAAGGCATTATTCTCTTCGATAACTCTTTGATTAAAAACACCAAATCTATTTTCTATTTGCAATACGATGGCGTTTTCTTTTCTTTTAAGCACGGATCTTACATTGTCTCGAAGCTGAATAGCTATTCTCAAATCGTTCTTAGATTCTGGCTTTTTATAGGCAGATACAAAGACAACAGCGCCACTAAATTCTGAGGCGTCAAAGGCTCGCATCACTCGCTCAGTGCTCGCTACATCTTCAAGATCGATAATAATTTGCTTATCTTCTTTGATTTGAAACTTACTAGCTTTGACATCATTGGAGTCTAGAAGCAGTTCAAGCTGGCTTAGTTCGCCCTGTTGAGTAAAATTAATCGCCTTTAGCTCTTTGGCCAAAGCATTAACACTAAGACATAGTCCAATGAGGGTGAAGAAAAATCCATTTTTCATAATTATCCTCGAAGAAAATCCTTTTTCTCCAGTTTATTCTAACACTTAAAGTCGCCAGGAGTAAAAAATAACGTTTTACTCAACTGTTACCGGCATAATCGTTTCTATATATTCTTCCTGATCGTAAACGTTCTTAATCTTTTCTACCAAAACTATTCCACCAGGTAGAATCGCTTTGACTTCTGCTTGATTAAATCCAAGCTTCATCCCTTCTTTAATTATATAGGTTTGGATATCCCCTGCTGCGCCAGCACCTTCTTGCTCGCTAGCAATCTTTGCGATTGCTCGTCTTTCATCACCTAGAATCACCCCTGTGATCTTGATTTGATCAAGTGGCACACCATCAAGCGTTGGCAGATTAGAAAAGATAGTTTTATCTAGCTTATAATCTTTTGTTGATGTGGATTTAAGCTTTACCGCCTTTCTTTTGAATGGATCACGCATTTCAAAGGGGTTTGTTATATTGGTTTTAGTGCGCTTAAAGAACTCTGGTAGCTTCTTTTCAGCTGCGACTACTGTGCTCATTAGAATTGAGAGGAATAACACTAGTCTCATGCCTGCTCCTCCTCGCCTTCAACTTTAACTGGCTCAACATCTCTTTGCTCTTTGTGATCAGGATTATAGCGATAAGCTTCAATACTCATTTCAGCCTTAATGAGTTGAAAACGACCGCGAACCTCTGTGCCAGAATCTTTAAACATCTTGATTGATTTAATATTGAGAAGTCTTTCATTTTCTGCAATTTTCTCCATCAATATTAGGATTTGAAGAAAAGTCCCTCTACCTTTAAGTTCGTAGCGTTTTTTAAAATAAAATCCTAGGTTTTCCTCTTGGCCTGGGACGATAGAGACGTCCCTAATATTCAGGCTGTCAGTGAAGCCTTGAAACATGGCAAGATTTTCAGGGTCGGAGATATTACTTGGTAGTTTCTTTTGAAGTGCTTCAACTTCCTGAGCTACCAATTCAATCCTTTTCTTGGCAGACTCGATATCGGCCATATAGGTATCAACTTCTTTTCGATCCCGCTTAAGTTTATTAATTCTATTTTGAATTACTGGAATAGTGCCTTGCTTACTTTCAACAAGCTCAGCATGTTCTGTATAAAGGTTATTAAGCTCATACGCTGAGTATAATATTAGGAAAAGCGGAAGGTATTTCATAAGTTTTGCAAACATAACTACCTCCCCATAATCTCAAAAGATTCAACTGTACCAGTTATTTCATAAGATTCCGTTCTAACTTCTCTTCCTCCATCGACTTCAGTTTTCGTCTCAGACTTTGCGAGGTTTAGAGAGTTTTTAAAATAAGGCGTTTCATTGAGAGTTACGATCAAATCACCAATGGATTTATACGAATCGGCTCCGCCCTTCAAAAACAGGCTTCTATCATCTTGTATAGTTAATTCATCAAACCACAGATCCTGCGGAGCTACTCGCGCCATGCGCTCAAGTAGTCTCTTTGGAGAAGTTTTTTCTTTTAAAATTCTATCAACTTGGGCAGATCTTTCTCTAAGCTTTTCGATTTGTCTTTTATAAGACTCAAGTTCTTGCTTAACGCCATCAAACGATTTCAAATCTTCTCGAACTGTCTTTGATTGGGCATCAAGAATTTCAATCTCTTTATCAAGAGATCTAATTTCTTCTTGCCACACTCCTGCCATATAGTTTTTAGGAATGTAGTAAATGAGGATGGCAACAAAGAGAAGCTTGAAATTGATGGTTCTAACATCAACACCTAAAACCACGACTGGCTTTGAGTTCTTCTTACGCTCGATGAGATTAATCTTAATCACTTATCGAGCTCCCGCATGGCAAGACCTATAACAGAAACTCCGCGGTGAACGAGTTGATCAATATCTTCTTCGCTAAAATCCGATTCATCATAAGAGATAGCATCAAAAGGATTAAGCTTTCTGACGGGGAAGCCTAAAAGAGCTTCAAGCCCTTCAAGTAGACCTGGTATCTGAGAAGAACCACCAGTTATATAACAACCAGAAAAGGCCTCATCTGAAGTGGAGCTAACATAGAAATCAAGAGTCTTTTTAAGTTCAGAAAAAAAGCTTTCAATGACTGAGTCAATAATCTCAACAATTTCTTCAGGCAGGTTTCCGCTTTGATCTCCTGTTATTTTGAGATCTTCAGCTTCCTTATAATTAACACCCATTTGCCTTTGAATTTCTTCGGTGATCATGAGACCGCCGATATTAATTTGCTTAGCGAACGAGATCATTCCATTTTTGTAGATTAGAAACTCGGTTTTTTGAGCACCAATATCAAGTAGCACCCAAGAACTTCTCTCAGCTGCCGCTAACTCTTCGGCCGCTGCTAACTCAAACACATTCACGAGTGATATTTGTAATAGATCGACAATCTTTGGCTTAAGCCCTGAGAGTTCAATGACATCTTTAAAACTGTCGATTAAATCTTTCCTGGCAGCACCGACAACAACGTCGACTCCGCCACCTTCGTTTTCACCAACAATATGAAACGATATACTAGAGTCTTCAACGTCGAACGGTATATACTGTTCGGCTTCCCAAATAACCTGATCTTCAATTTCTTCAGGAGTTCCACCAGCAAGCTGCAACCTTCTCGCCACAGTGTTTGATCCCCAAAGGCCAAGACAAACTAATGGTGTCGAAAATTTTCCGCGCTTATAAGCTTGTGCGACACATTCGACGATCTGTTCTTGGTTTTGAATCTCATCTTCAATGAGTGCTCCCTCTGGCAAAGGGACGAAAGACTGTCTTACTAATTCGAAGTTACCTTTTTTTGATTTTTTAAGCTCAACGATTTTTACCGCACTGAAGCCAATATCAATCCCAACGAGATTGCGAGGCCCAATTTTGAGCGTATCTTTAATTTGTTCGACCAAGTCATCAATGACTTTTTTTGGGTCTATTGGCGTTGACAATCAAACTCCTGCGCCGCACAAAATCCTTAATATACGGGCGTAGGCAAATTATACCTGTACGAGGGACGCGATTTCAACCTTTTAATGCAACATGCTTATTAGTACGGAATAAGGAAGTTTTGCCACTGCGCAAAAATATCTGGAAACAAAAGCTGTATCAGCGCCGTGATGAGAATGTATGGCCCAAAGGGAATATATTGATCTCGCTTAACTCTTCCAGAGATCATTAAAACAATCGTTATCAAACTACCCAGCATGCAGCTTGAAAACAAATTGATCAATACACCTTTAACTCCAAACAATAACCCTAGGATTCCAAAAAGTTTAATATCTCCACCACCAAGACCGATTTGTCCTCGAAGCAGGTAAAATATCCAAGTGATAAGAAGCGGAAATCCAAAGCCGATGACTGCCCCTACGCCTGCATCGAACCAACTTTCATTGATCGCCACGATCACCAACACAAAGGGAACTAATGCGAGATTTAACTTATCTAGTAAAAGCTGATGCCTTAGATCAATTAAGATATGCGCCGAAAAAATACTTGCTATAAAGAAAGCCGAGATTGCTTCAAGCCACTGTGAATTTGAAAAGGTGATCCAAGATGAGAAAATATAGACAGCCAAAAGTGCATGCCATATTTCAAACAGTGGATACTGCCAGGATATTTTCTGCTGACAATTTCGGCATTTACCTAATAAAAAAGCGAAAGAGAAAATTGGAATATTGTCATACCAGCTAATTTTACCTTTGCACTTTGGACAGCCCGATCTTTCAAAGACAATATCTTCAGATCGTGGAAGTCTTAGAACGACAACATTCATAAAGCTTCCAATCAGTGCCCCCCAGACAAGTGAAAGTAGTGTCGCCGTAAACTCCATCAATCAAGGCTCTTTCTATGGATCAAAACTGCCCCCATAATCATGAGTGCTATGATGAAACATAAAGAATGGCCAAGGGTTGCAAAAAGCGTATTTAACTCAATCCCCTGCTGATAGATCAGGTAATCCTTAAGATTGAGCCTAGAGAAATTCGGAAGAGAGATATTTACAATTTTCAATATGGTGTTAAATACGGGTGCCTGTGCAAACTGATTAGAGTCTAACAGTGCTGCTGAAACATAACCGCCAACGTAAGCACTTACGCCCAAAAGTATCGCTAAAACTTTAGAGCAAAACAAGGAGCAAGTTACAACTGTTAATAACAGTAACAAGGATTCAATAAATATAAAAATCAGTGCCCAAGCCATGAGACTGTCAATTGCCCCCCCCATAATTAAAAATAATGCTATTGAGAAAGGGCCGAGGATCATAACATTTAAAAAAAGCATTGAGCTCATACCGAGTGTTCGACCTAAAAAGTATTCCACCTTTGATATCGGCCTAGAGAGGATGAGGTAAATGGATCTATTTTCGATTTCACTCTGGATAATATTTACCCCGTAAAAAATCGCAATAAACTTAACGGCTAGAGAAGTTAAACCAATGCCAATATCCAGAGCTATTTTTTCAGGGCTACCATATGCAAGCTCTGATGCAACATAAGAAGTTAGCAGCAAGGCGATACCTAGAAAAACAATATTTAGCAAAAGCTTGCTTTTAACGGCTTCATTGAAAGTATAATGTGAAACAATTAAGATTTTTTTCACTTATATTCTCTTATTTGTTTGATAAACAATGTCTTCAAGTGTCGGATTAACTTCTAAAAAGCGCACCAACTCGCCTTTTTGCGAACTCAGAGCTGCCAAAAGTTCATTACGATTTTCTTTTTTTATAATTATTTTCGAGTATCCGTCCGCAAGCGATATTATGTCACCTAGAGACTTAAACTGATCACTATCACTAACTTTATATATGACTTCGCAAAGACCGCTTGATCTACTTACCAGAAGGTCGCTAACCTTTCCGTCATAGATCATGCTTCCTTTATCTAAAACTATAAGTGAGCTACATATCTCTTCAATATCTGAAACAATATGACTACTAAAAAATATTGTCTTGCCTGCTTTATTAAGTTCGACCATGACATCTTTTATTTCTTTGCGCCCAACTGGATCTAGACCAGATACGGGTTCATCTAAAATTAAAAAATTAGGATCATGGACGAGACAGGCGACAAAGCCAATTCTCTGGAGCATACCCTTTGAATAATTATGCAATTTTCTATCAAGGGCGTGATCGATTCCCAGCCTTTCGCCCCAGTGCTTAATTTGAGCTCTGTAATCCGGTCGTTTCATGTCGTGTAGCTTGGCCATATATTCAACAAAATCTTGACCGGTTAAGTTGGCATGAAAGTATGGTCGCTCTGGTAAATATCCCAAGTTCTTAATAAATTGCTTATAGCTTGATCCGAACTTGTTTGAGTACCTGACTTGACCGCTATCAGATTGAATAAAGTTTAGTATAATTTTAATGGACGTTGTCTTACCAGCACCATTAGCGCCGAGAAATCCACAGATATCACCATCATTGACAGAAAAACTAACTTTTTTAAGCGCTTCGAAGCGACTCTTAAAAAGATCTTTTTTAAATGTTTTTTGAATATCTACCAGCTCGATCATAAATCAATTATAATCGTTTCATGATTCATTACAATCTTAAATACCTTGGAAAGAGTCTTTGCATTATCTTAGTGCTGGGTACACTGATAGGCTCTGCTTCAGCGCTGAAGAAACACTTTCCCCTTAAGCCGCCCTTAGTAAACAAAGAGAATACTTCAATTAATTTAAAACCGATTCTCTATCAAACATTCACTCTAGGTTATTCACGACTTTTAAGCTCAACTCTATGGATAGCAACACTTCTTGAAAGCGACATTGAACATTATAAAGGCAAAAAAAACTCTTGGATGTACTACCGATTTTTAGCCATTTCAAAGCTTGAACCTCGATTTTATCAAAACTATCTATTTGGAGGTCAATACCTATCAATTATTAAGGATGATATTTTTGGGGCTGATCATATCTACAGTCTCGGCTTAAAACTTTATCCCGCAGACTTTAAATTAAATTATCACGCTGGATTTAATGCTGCGTTTGAAATTGGCGATTATTCGCTCGCACTTAAATATTATAATTCGATTTACGACTTACCCGAAGTGCAGACAAAGTATCCATCACTCCTCTCCATTATTAACAAACTAAGGCTTAGTAGCGGACAATTAAACCTGAAAGAAGTTTTTGACCTTATGCTACTGAGCCGTCAAAACTCGACCAATGAGGCGGTTAATAAGTCGCTTGATCATTACCTCTACTCAATAAAAGCAGAACTAGACCTTATTTGTCTTAATTCTCGCGCAACAGACAACTGTAGTAAACATGACTACTTTGGAGAAACATACAAGAGAACTCCAGATGGAAACTGGCGAGCACAGAAAGAATGGGTGCCGTACCGTTTAAAAAAATAGCCCCGCACAAAGGCGAGGCTATTATACTCTCTTAATTTTAATTCTTAATAGCCTCTATTCCCCTGGGTCATGAACTTGTTCTGGTCAATTGCCCACTGGCTTGTAGCACCGTTTGTGGTGGAACCGTCGGTTCTAATGATGCCTTCAGCACCTGCGACGAAAGCCGTCTGACTTGTCGCTATTGTTAAAGTGCTGTGGGTTGGTAGTGTTACTGTTGGAGTACCTGTACCTGCCTTACCTGCACGATACCAGTTTGTACCTTCAGCAGAAGTTTGTGTACAACCAGTGCTTAAGCTGGTGCTAACACCCGCGGCTAGAGTTAGAGCCGCTACCCCGACAGAATAATAGCGATTTAAACGCTCATTAGACGCATCATAACCAATATATGCTAAACAACTCGCATAAGTATCGTAGTCAGCAGCAGTTGCTAATTGAGCTGAATAAAGTGCGGCTAACTGAAGCTTTGCCTCTGAAGTTTTTGACTTGGCTTGATATTGCTTAAAGTTAGGAATGGCAACAGCTGAAAGAATACCAATAATGGCAACAACAACCATAAGCTCAACGAGCGTAAAACCAGACTGCGTTCGGACTTTAAAGTCCTTAAAAAAAGTACCCATACGAACCTCCACTAGTGGTCAATTAAGATGACCTGTTTCTTCTGCACCACTGGCATTAAGAGCCAGTAATTTAGAAGTCGGAATTGAAAGCCAGATCGTCTTAAACCCGAAACTTTGTAGACATTGAGAGCCCACATCATTTCTTGCCAAGAACCCACTTGCTTTCAATTTCATTTTACTCCTAATCGGTACAAAACAATTATATATTTATTTAATTGTGACATAAGTTGTAATTTCAGCAAGTTAAATTCTAGTTGCCACCGGCCGACATAAAGATTGGAAGGTACATAGCGACCAAAACAATTGCCACCATGCCGCCTAAGAACACGATAATAAAGGGTTCGATCAGCTTGGTCATATTGGTCACCAATTCATTAACTTCGTCCTCGAAGACCTCTGCGACTTTTTCAAGCATATCGTCAACTCGCCCCGTTTGCTCACCAACACGGATCATCTGGCTCACCATATCTGGAAAATAGTCGATCTTAGTTAGAGGCTCAGTTAATGTTTTACCTTGCTCGATCGCCTTTCTGACGGTTTTAAGGTCTTTAGCCACGACTCCGTTATCAATCGTCTCAACGCAAATCTCTAGCGAGTCAATTAGTGAGACGCCTGAACTAAGAAGCGTCGACATGGTTCTACAAAAGGAGGCTAGATTACCTTTAACCACGATAGGGCCAAAGACTGGAAGTCTCATCATAAAATTATCAAAGGCAACTTTACCAGTCTCTGTCTTAATATAGTTTTGAAGCAGAATAACTAAAACGATCAATCCAGGAATTCCCACCAGTGAATATTCTTGAATGAAATTAGAGCAATCAATCACCATCTGAGTAATCCATGGCGGCTCTTGGCCAGTGTCTTTGAGCATGTCCACAAATTGCGGAACAACGAAAGTCATTAAGCCCCAAATCACAGCAAGCCCGACAAAGACTACAATGGCTGGATAGGTCATGGCCGATTTAATCTGAGCCTTAATCTTCTCAGCGCGGTCCATATGCTCGCCGAGTTTTTTTAGAATATCATCGAGAATACCACCTGCTTCACCGGCCTTGACGAGATTGCAATAAAGGCGATCAAAGCCCTTTTGCTTGCTCATAGCCTCAGCCAGTGTCTTTCCTTCACCGACATCAATCGAGATTGTTTTAACGGCATTTTTTAGAGAGGGATTTCTCTCTGACTTAAATAGAATCTCAAGCGCCTGAATAATTGGAACACCGGCGTCAGTCATAATTGCCAACTGCTTAGTAAAGGTCATAAGTTCTTTAGGTCCAAAGGATTTGGCCAAGCCCTTGGCCACCATCCACTCACCGATATCGAACTCTAAAAAAGAAGGTGGCGTAATTTTTTTTACACGAATGCCCTTGGCACGCAACGTACGGCGTACTTCCTTTTCGTCAGCGGCGTTAACCGTACCGCTTTCTCGCTGGCCGTCCTTATTGAGGCCTTCCCAGCCGTAATTCGCCATCTTAACTTTCCCTCTTCACTATTCTTTTAATCCAAGCTTTTTAGCTAATTCTTCAGGTACCGTTGCATAACTCATGGCCGTCTCTGGTGAGATCAAGCCCGATTCAACAAATCTGACAAGCGACTGGTTCATCGTCACCATGCCGGTTTTATCTTGTCCAATTTGCATCTGTGAATAAATTTGGTGAACCTTGTCTTCACGAATAAGATTTCTAATCCCTGTTGTTGGGACCATTACTTCCATTGCGGCGACTCGTCCCGGTTCAAACGACTTAGGAATAAGCTGCTGGGCCACAACACCTTGGAGAACAAATGATAAAAGTGTTCGAATCTGTTCTTGCTGGTCAGATGGGAAAACGTTCACAATACGATTGATCGTTTGCACACACGAGTTGGTGTGAAGCGTACCAAAAACTAAGTGTCCAGTTTCTGCAATAGTCAGGGCCGCTTCAATTGTCTCAGCATCTCTAAGCTCACCCACCAAAACAATATCTGGATCCTGTCTTAGAAGTGACTTGAGTGCTTTATGGAATGATAATGTATCCGTACCAATTTCTCGTTGATTCACGATACAGTTTTTATGTGGATGCACGAATTCGATAGGATCTTCTAGTGTAATGATATGACCGGCTTCTTTTTCATTAAGTCGATCTAGGAGTGCTGCAAGGGTCGTAGATTTACCCGAACCAGTCGGACCAGTAACAAGGATTAGACCGTTTGAAACATCTGTCATTTCAAGTAAAACATTTGGAAGATTAAGTGCTTTGAAATCAGGAATGATGCTTGGAATTGTTCTAAAAACAGCAGCAACTCCACCTTTAGAATAAAAAACGTTGGCACGAAAACGCGCGAGACCTTTAATCCCAAAGGAAAAGTCGAGCTCCATATTCTTTTCATACTCGGCGCGCTGGTTCTCAGAAAGAATTTGATACACAAGTCGCTTTGTATCCTCTCCACTCAATGATGGAATTTTAACTCTCACAACTTCGCCGTTAACTCTCAGTCCAGGGGAGGAGCCAACTGTTATATGTAAATCCGATGCCCCACTATCAATCATCAGCTTAAAGAGCTGCTGGATCTTAACTTCTCCTGCTCCGCCCTGCTTGGTTTTAGTAACTGTTTGATCCGACATGGATGCTCCTTAAAATTTATCTGAACCCGAGTTCATCACAGCTTCATCGAGAGTCGTTAGACCTTGAGCGACCTTGGTTAGCGCCGACATTCTTAGTGTCTTCATACCGTCCTTGATTGCCTGTTTTTTAATATCATCAGAAGACGAGTTTCTAAGAATGAGATCCTTCAGACCTGGAGTCATCCCCATCACTTCGTAAATAGCTACTCGACCCTTATAGCCCGTATTATTGCAGTAATCGCAACCTTCGCCTTTATAGACTTTAATTTTTGAGGCTGACTGGGGCGCAATGCCACAGGCTACTAATTCCTCAACACCTACTTTATGTTCAACCTTGCACTCGACACATATGCGTCGACATAGTCTTTGTGCCACGATTACATTGAGGGCACCCACGACTAAAAACGGCTCAATTCCCATATTGATCAAACGAGTGACCGTTGAGGGAGCATCATTTGTATGAAGTGTAGAGAGAACGAGGTGACCAGTTAAGGCTGCCTCAACAGCAATTTCACCAACCTCAAGGTCGCGAATCTCTCCCACCATAATAATGTCGGGGTCTTGTCTTAAGAATGACTTCAATGCAGAGGCGAATGTTAATCCAATATCGCGACGAACGTTCACCTGATTAATGCCCTGTAGATTAAATTCAACGGGGTCTTCAGCTGTTGAAATATTTGTTGCTACTTTATTGAGGTCAGCGATCGCTGAATAAAGCGTTGTCGTCTTACCTGAACCTGTTGGACCTGTGACCAAACACATTCCAAAAGGTTGATAAATGCCTTCCTTGAAAACAGCTAATTGCTTTGCTTCAAAGCCAAGCTTTGTCATATCGAGCTGAAGGTTAGATGAATCCAGGAGTCGAAGCACAATTTTTTCACCAAAAAGCGTCGGCAAGGATGAAACGCGATAATCAATAGGCGCGCCACCAATTTGCAGCTTAATTCTCCCATCCTGTGGTTTTCTTCGCTCGGCGATATCCATTTGAGCCATGATCTTCAATCGCGAAATCATAGGCAGCATCAGTTTTTTCTGTGGTTCGGCCATTTCGACTAGCTTTCCATCAATGCGAAAGCGAATACGAAATATTTTTTCATAGGGTTCAATATGAATATCTGAAGCTTTTTTAATGAAAGCTTCGGCCAGAATACGATTAACAAATGTAATCATCTCCGAGCCAATATCCTCTTCTCTTACTGTTTCGTTATCCTTTCCCTGATCGGGAAGAACCTCTTTAATAGTGGATAGTAGCTCATCAATTGACTCTGTTACGCGTGAATAGATCTTCTCCCAAGCGGAGAGGTTGGTGAGAATAAACTCGACTGGGCTTTGAAACACAGACTGAAGCTCGGCCCTCAGATTAACAACCGAAGGATCAAAAATAGCCAGACTAACGGCAGACGAACTTTTTTGAATCGGCAGCATTCTATATTTAAGAACATCAGATTTTTTTGAGAGTTTAAGAATGCGTTCTTTAATTTTTGCTTTAGATAGATCAATAAACGTTAAGTTATAATTTTCGGCCAATTGCTTTGCAAATTTCACATCGTCAAAGAAATCGAATTGTAAGAGACCAAACTCAGAGACTGTGTTTGGATCTTTATCTAGCATCAGTGGGCGCAGGTCCTTAATCGGTACCATCCCAGTCTTGCTGATAACTTCGGCAAATTCCTTTCTGAACATAGAGCGTCCTATTAATTTATATGTCTATGTTATCGGAATCACAGAATTTATGTTTAATTTTTTAGCCTAGACCAAAATGCCGCTGCATCCTTTGCTTGTGCCCTAAGTAGATTGAGACCATCTATGTAGCGTCTATCACGTGCAAAGATAAGCTCATGTTCCTTGTGAGCGTAGTTCATGTCCCAAAATAATGCTCTGGCCGGGATCTCAGCACGAAATACAAACTCTCTAGCACAACAATTCACGATCAAAATATTTTTGTCTGATACTTTTTCAAAATCCATCTGCTGGAATAAATTCGGCGTCTCGCTTCTTGACCACTGTTCATATTTTATTTTCAAATGCTCACAAGCCACTGATGTTACTCGCGCCATCACTCCTGAGCCCAAGATAACCACATACCGATCTCTGGTCATCTCAGGTAATAACTTGAGTAGAGCTGTGTAGTCTGTATTAGTGGCCACAAACCCGCTCTCACCTCTGGCGATACAGTTAATGGCATTTAGTTTTTCTACTGGTTTGTCGAAAATCTTAACCGAGTCTAAAAAATGTTGTTTATAGGGTGCAGTGATATTGAGACCGTCTAGATCTTTGAATAAAACTTCAAGCGATGGAATAGTCATTTCATTTTGAAAATCTAGCAACCTGTATTTCACTTGCTCTTCGCCATAAATTTCTTGATAGAGCTTTGGCGATAGACTGTGACTGATATTTTTGCCCAAAAGAGCGAGCTTCAACACGACCAAGCCTTTGCCACTTCAGAATCTTTGGCAATTTGTGCTTTCAGCTCATCAACACCGGAAAAGCGTTTTTCTTCACGTATTTTGCCAAGAAAGATCACCGTCATCTCTTCATCGTAAAAGTCATCAATGCTAGAGAAGATATGAGTCTCAATTGTCATATGCAGGCTATCGTTAAATGTTGGGTTAAAACCGATATTAGTCACAGACTGATATGTCTTACCGCGCAGAACTGCTTTTGTCGCATAGACACCTGTACTAGGCGCAATAAGCTCTTCAGCGATTTGCAGATTTGCCGTCGGGTAACCGATTCCCTTTCCTCGTCCTTTGCCCTTTACAACTTTGCCCTTTAATGAAAAATGACGCCCCAGAAAGCTCGAAATTCGCTCAACATTCCCTTTTCTGATAAGTTCTCTAATAACACTTGAAGAGATGTGTTCTGACTTATCACCACAAAACTCTTTTAAAGCGACAAGTTCAATTCCACTATTTTTAAGCATTTCATCAAATGTTGAATAATCACCAGATTTATGAGCACCAAAAGCAAAGTCGTAACCAAGGCATAGCAGTTTCATTCGATCTACATTTTGGACATATTGCTCAACAAACTGAGTTGCAGTGGTGGCACTAAAGTCTCTCGTAAAGGGTATCTCTATGAGATAGTCAACACCTAACGATTTTAATAGCGATCTTCGCTCTTCATAACCCGACACAAGAAACCCGCGCATCGCTCTTAAAATTTGAGCCGGGTGTGGAAAAAACGTAATAACAACAAATTTAAGATTCTGACTCTTACATTTTTCTCGAACTTGCTCAAGCATAGCAACATGACCCAAATGGACGCCATCAAAGTTTCCAATGGTTGCTCCAAAGTCGTGTTCAACTATATCTTTCGTATGATTTAGAATTTTCATGCAAGGCTCTTAATTAGTTTTTTGAACATTTTCTTTTGCGGCTTTAATTTCGCATTGTTTGAATTGCGCGAATAGGTGGCTGATCTTAGAGAGTTAATAAGTTCCGTAAAGTATGCCTTCACATCTTCTGGAACATTTTTATTCGCAATGACAGAGTCTAAATCACTTTCTCTAACTGATTCAATTTCGTTTACAAACTGGTATAACCCTTTAAAGTCTACTCCGCGAGAGAGTTGAGTCTTATAGATCGACCATAACCTTTCTTTTTTGGTAATAGTGCCCAATTTAAAGTTAGATAAAAACCCTAGCACTAAGAGCAAGCTAGACACCAAAAGAATGATCCTAGAGACATTGCCCAGAGGATTATTTACCAGGGTCGAACCAAAAGGACTGATTGGTGTTAAAGACTTTTCAAAACTTGAGGCAGTAGAGGAGTTAGTTGAAGTGACTTGCGGTGCAGATTTAGTATTGTTTTGATTATTTCGAGCCACTCCTCCGCCAACAACTTGCAACTCTGGAATTGTAATTTCAGTTGTTTTATATGTCATTGTATCAGGGTCAAAGACTGATAGCTGGAGCTGTCTAGAGGCTATATTCATTTGACCTCTTGGAAGATAAGTATATTCAAGCACCTTGCGCGATTGATCGGGTGAGACTTCTTGAATCTCTGATCTTGTATCAAAACTTTCAAGATCAGGATGAGTAAATAGGACAGGGTCATCCATCTTCTCCAGTAAACCTGGTCCGACAACTTCAATCTTTGCTTCTATTGGCTCATTAGCTAAAAATTTTGTCTTATTCATAATTAACGAGAACTTGTGCTCACCAACCAGGCCAGTGAACCCATCCGGAATATTCTCAACAGGTGTCTCACTTACTTTAATTTTTATGGGTGCACTTGAAAGTGTAACATTCCTCATGTCACGAAGACCAAAGCCCCCGGCCCCACCAAACCCAACGGATACTTGGATTTTAAGAGGATCAATAGTTAACTCACCCGTTTTTTCCGCAAATAAGCGCGCTGAATATTCTTTTCCCCGTTGATAGATAAGGCCACCACGCTCTACGCGCTCGGGTGTTTGATCGACGTTTTTAAAGCGTTTTAAGAAGCCATTAAGTTTGGGGTATTCTTTAAGCTCTTTGTTGTAAATTGGAACTCTCGTGTAGAGGTAATAATTTACAAAGAATCCCTCTCCTTTATAAACATTTTCCTTTGAAGGTATAGCCTCTAAAAAATAATCTTTTGGTCGCTCCGCTTCTCGAAGAACCTGAACTCTCACATTGTCTTTTTTAATCGTTTTTTGCCCAACACGAACGTTGAAGTCACGTAGATAGAAGCTACCTGTTCTGTTGGCCCTAAGTTGATAGATAAAAGTCATTGTTTTCTGTGAGGTAAATTGTCCGTTTATCAACTGAGTTGTAAAGGAAACACCGCCTTTACGTCTACCCTCGACGTTTAAGCCGCCTGGATCAAAACTTATAAACGGCTCTTCGTTACCTTCGAAGGCAACAGTCACAATCATGTCAAAGCTTTCATCTTGTACAGGTCGTTCTGGCTTGAAATCTATACTGATCTGAGACCAAGCCGACACACTTAATAGCAACATAAAAAGCATAGTGAACACTTTCATTTTACCAATCCTTTTTCTGCCTTGAGTTATCTCGGTCCTGTGTGATGGTATCGATAAACTCACTTTGAAGAGCACGATCATCTTGCATGAGTTGCTTGAGTAGAGCAGGGACCTTCATCATTCGACGTTTTTTATCAATTTCTCTTTCTCGTTGGGCCATATTTGTAATTTTCTGTTGCTGCTTTTGTTCGCCATCATTTGCTTGATCTTTATTTTCGTTTTTATCATTATTTTTTTCGTCCTGATCACTGCCTTCGCCGGTAGAAGACCTTTCTTTTTTTTCGTCGCCATCGCCACTATTGTCTGACTTTTCCTTCTTACTTTCTTCGCCTTCCTCGCCTTCATCACCCTGGCCACCACCGCCGCCATTTTGGGATAAATATTTTTTCACATTCGAATGTATCGTGCGCTCAAGTTCAATGTTTTTACCGGCGTTTTCTCTTAAGGTCTCATGTAAAATTTCAAGCCCTTCTGCTTTTCCTTGCGCCAACAGTGTTGCCCCTAAGTTTGCTTTAGCCTCTGGTGAAAGTTTTTGACTGGCTTCGCGGTAGAGCAATTCTGCCTTTTCTAGTTTTTTTTCTTTTGCAAGCTCAAAGGCTAAACTCTGTTTTTTCTGCGGCGACCAGTCGGACTCCAAATCAAGCGGTTTTTCAATGTTGCCAGGGTTAGCTTCTGCATTCGGTAAAACGAGAAGGAATAGCAAGCTAACAAGCACATACGATCGCATTTGAGTAAAAATAACGGATAGAATATAAAATGCTACTCCAGCAGAGACAAACCATTGCGATAATACTGGCCTGATTTTATTTTGATCAATGCCTACCGACTGAGTTGCTCCCTCGCGAAAGAAGCTCAATACCTCTTCGGTTGGAAGGTTGAACGATAGTACGACCCACTTTCTAGAGCGTTTAAAATGTGAAGCTAGCCTGTCTAGATAATCCTCGTCTAACTTTGAAATAACTTCTTTATTCATATGAGTTTTGTAACCAGAAAAAGTACCACTTTGCGTACGCATGGGAATTTTACCGCCAGAAACAGTTCCAACACCTATTACGGCGATACTTATTCCAGCTGGCGCTTCAAAATTCAGAGGTTCTGTATTCTCTTCGGCATCAGTAATGAGCAAGATATTTCCACCAGGGTTGCCATTAGAGGTCTCTTGCTTTAATGATTCGACAATTTCTGCCAACGCAGCTGTTATATTACTGCCCCCACCTCTAAGTCTTTCATCTTCAAGGCCGGCCAGTCTTGCATCAAGTAAGTCGATATCATCAGTGAATGGAACAAGACGTTTAGAAATATCAGAGAAAACATTTATTGAAATTTGATGGCCGACAGCATTTTTCACAAAATGTCTTGCTACAGTTAGTGCGCGCTTAAATCTGTTGGGTTGGACGTCTTCTACTAGCATGCTCGATGAAGTATCTATGAGTATAATGGTTTTTTGATCAGACAATGGCGTATCAACCTGTTCTTCATGACCTCTGAAGTCTAGGAGTGCTAAACAAAAGCACAAAACACTTAGGACAAATGTTAACTTTCCTAAATAGTTTCGCAGGTTTGGCTTAAGCCCAAAACAATCTTTAAGCCATTGAAAATATTTTTTATAGTCATAGATCCAAAAAAGTAGAACAAGGAATACAACAAACAACAAGTACGGCGCATAGCTTAGTTTAAGAAAAGTCATACAACCTCCCTTAAGCCGGCCCAGCGCCCAAGAAACGAAAGAGCTAGAAGCAGGCTTCCTATCGCGAGAGGCTCCCAGTAAAGCTCCTCAAAAATTGCTCGCCCACTCTTTTCAATTTTTGTACGCTCAAGCTCATTAATTTTTGCTAGAACATCTTTCAATGCTTCTTCATTATCGGCGCGAAAAACCTCACCACCTGTCATCGTAGCAATCTTTTTTAGGGTATCAACATCAAAACTTCCGCCAGGAATATATTGGAAGCGTTGTGTGCCAAACCCACCAGGAACTGGAATTCTGGCATCTCCATTGCCACCAATAGCTATCGCATAAACTTTGATTCCCGCAGCCTTTGCTTCTTCTGCAGCTTGGATTGGCGTCATCGTTCCCACATTGCTAACACCGTCAGTAAGCAGAATGATGACTTTATTTTTAGCTAAGGATTGCAATCCACGTGCAACCCCAAGCGCTAAAGCATCTCCAATATTAGTTCCACTGCCTAGAAATCCTGTACGAATATCGGAGATCGCTCGCTTAACCAAATCTAAATCTGTTGTTAATGGTAGTAATGTAAACACCTTTTCAGAAAACATAACGATGGCAATTCTATCTGTTGGTCGAAGTGACACAAATTCAAGAATTTTATTTTTAGAGACTTCAAGTCTGTTTGGCCTGAAGTCATCCGCCATCATAGACAGACTTACATCCACGACAAAAATGACGTCGTTTACCTCTTCAGGGTCAGTAATAAAGCCCGCTGGTTTTTTGGGGAGTGTCATAGAAAAAATAATAAATCCCCAGCCAATAAAACCGACACTAACCATGAGCATTTTAAGCAATCTAATTTTTACAGAGGCACGCTGCTTAATTGCTGGAACAATAGGCTTTTTAGCTGGATAAAACTGTGCATATAACCACACAATGGCGGCAACACCAGCAAGCAAGGCCCAAACATAGGTTGTATTCTCAATCATGAAGCAGCTTCTGTTTTGTCTCAATTATGTTTTGTGTCTCACTCTCAGTCCAGTTTTTCTTAAATTGGATTGCGTTAAGCTTGGAGAGAAAAACATCTTTGTTTTTAACTTGAATGTATATTTCAATTTCCGAAAGATCTCTTGCTAGAGCCTCGATCGCTTCCCGCGTCTGCGCGGTTTCAATACGTTGTCTTAATTGCTTTTGAAAACTCAACGCTGCTTTTTTCTTTCTAACGCTGTAAAGTAAAAACACTAAGGCAATAATTACAATTACGCTTGAGCTAGCTCCGCCAACATACAGCAAGAGCTCTTCTCTATTTGCACTTTCATACTCTGGTTGTTCGACAAACGAAAAGTCCTGCGCTGGTGGAGCCGTTGCAATTGTCGTAATTCTTCGAATCTCCAGCGGGACGCGTTGCTTTTGAATTTCAACAAAAATTTTTTCTTTAGGCTTAACGGCTTTAATGACGGCAATCACCGCTTTTAGTTCTGCAACCTCTTGGTTGTGTGCTGATAATTCACTTGAGATGACTTTAACTATATGAAAATTTTCACCAAGTTTTTTCTTCTCAAGTTTTAATAGGTTTGCATTTTCCCACTCACTTGATACAGGCCAGACACGAAGAACACCTTCAAAAAGGGCACCTTCCTCAAGTGATACGCTTGTATTCACTAAAGGCGTCAACTCACCCTCTAGTGATGCGGCGACAGAACGTAAGCAGAAAAACATGAGTGCTATAACAAGGTACTTCACGACATTTCTCTCACAAATTGTTCCAGGTGTCCGTCCTTCATTCTTATTGGAACGACATGCTTAAGCGCTTCTTGTTCCAGCTCATCACCAAGGTGAACTTTAGTAAATTGACCAGCTCTTGTTATTCCAGGACCGAAGACTGCATAGGGCAAGTTGACACTCTCATCGATTGGCGCAATCACTCTAAAGCATTGCACATGAGAATGACGAGCTAGATGCGTAATCGCACTGCCACGAATCTGACCTAGAAAGTCTGAAAGAATAATGACCTCTTTTTTCTTATACAATAGCTTATTTAATTTGAAATCGAGCTTTGCTTGATCGACATCTTTGATTTCCATTACATGATCATAAGCAATTTCAAGATCGTCACTGAGAAGAGATTGTTTTTTAAGCATCTCAAGCATTGCTCTCATGCCTTTTTCACCACGCATTTTGGGAAGTTCATAGATATCATTTGTGACAAGAACTAGATGAACCATATCACCAGTCTTGTCGGCCATAAGATAAAGCATACAAGCAATTTCGATACATGCTTGTAATTTGGAAACACCCTTACTACCTGCAAGTAGAGTCGGCGAGACCTCTAAAACTAAGATGATCTCGACATTTCGTTCTTCTTCAAAAGTTTTAATATAAGGATGCGATGTTTTAGCTAGCATCTTCCAGTCAATAAAGCGTACGTCATCACCGTGCGAGTAGACTTGATGCTCTTTAAACTGAAGTCCTGTTCCTCTTACGCGCGATTTTAAAACTCCTATTGAATAGGAGTTGGCATTTTTGAAAAATCTCGTTTGAGATTTTGCCAGAACTTTTTTAACTTCTGCAATATTGATCATTAAATCACACGCTCCGCGATTTTCAGACAAATATCTCTCGAGTGAATTTTATCAACCATGGCCTCATAGCTTAAAATTACACGATGACCTAGAACTGACGGAACAACATGCAATATGTCCTCTGGAGTTACAAAATCTCTTCCTTTCAAAAAGGCTACAAACTTTCCAAGTTTATAGAGCCAAATTGTCGCTCTAGGGGAAGCACCTGCCGCGATAGCACCATTATAGGCCGTATCAAAGTAATCTGATCCAGGCCTAGTTGCGTGAGTTACTCTCACTAGCATGTCCTTTATTTTCTCGTCGACATAGATAGCCTCGACTTTCTCTTTCAGATCTTTAATATCGCTAGTCGACATGATTGCATCATTTTGCGTAATGCTTTCAAAGTTTAAAGCTAAAATATTTTTTTCTGCTTCAAA
The DNA here is from genome assembly GCA_002716825.1 of Halobacteriovorax sp. Classification (GTDB taxonomy): domain Bacteria; phylum Bdellovibrionota; class Bacteriovoracia; order Bacteriovoracales; family Bacteriovoracaceae; genus UBA4207. Next base: position 32,604 of record PBCC01000033.1, read on the forward strand.
GTCTGGATAATCAACGCTAACTTTCATCATAAATCGATCAAGTTGCGCTTCAGGTAATGGATATGTCCCCTCCTGCTCGATTGGATTTTGTGTAGCTAGTACAACAAAAGGACTTGTCAGCTTATGCGTATTTTCGCCAATTGTAACTTGCTTCTCCGCCATCGCTTCTAGCAGTGCCGCTTGAACCTTGGCAGGAGATCGGTTGATTTCATCGGCAAGCAAAAGCTGTGTGAAAATTGGGCCAAACTTCGTTGTGAACTGTTCAGTCTTCTGGCTATAGATCATGGTTCCAATAAGGTCTGACGGCAAAAGGTCTGGTGTGAATTGAATACGCTTAAAGCTTAAATCACAAAGCTTTGCCATTACTGACACACTAAGTGTCTTGCCTAATCCAGGCATTCCCTCGATTAGCAAGTGACCTTCGCATACAAGTGCTGCCATTATTGAATCGAGCAAGTCGTCTTGTCCGAAAATCACCGATTTGGCCTTAGTCAGAACTTGATCAATTTTTTGTTTGTCGTTCGTACTCATGAGTTCCTCAATTATTCAACGCTATATAGCGCATATTTAATGTAGTTTGCGTTATCTTTTAAACTTGTAATCGGATGATCTTTAGATTGCATTCCAATATCTCGCAGTACGAGAGATTTTCCAGCTTGCCTGGCTTCACTTTCCACAATACTCGTTAGCTCATCTAAACTAATATACTTAGTGCAAGAGGCTGCAACAAGTGTTGATGCTTCACTCATTAATCGAAAAATTCTACTGTACAGCTTTTTATAGCCTGATATGGCCTGCTGTTTTTGCTTAACTGACTTACAAAATGCTGGCGGGTCACATATAATTACATTCCATAATAGTCCTTCGTTTATCGATTCATCGAGAAACTTGAAAACATCTTTATGGTGAAATCTTGCATCGAGTTTAGGTGAAATTATTTTTGAGTTTTCTATAATATAATCTTCAAAGTTTGCTTGGTCTACAAAGTCGACTCTGATACTTCCAGCTCTTGCAGCCTGTAGCCCCCATGATCCCAAATATGAAAATAGATCTAACGCTCTTGTTTTAACAACTTCCTCATTAACCAAGTAAGATTCAAACTTCTTTCTATTGTCCCTATGGTCAAAATAAAAACCTACTTTTTGCATTTTCCCAATTGGCAATTGATACGTAATTCCGCTATCGACGATTGTTACAAGTTCATCTTCTTTCCACTCTTGAGCAAACTCAGGCAAGCTCTCAGCTTCGCGATATTTTTTTCGGTCTAGAAAGTAATTTTTTTTCTTGGGATAAATTTCATCCACTAAATTTTTAATATCATTCCGATATCGATCCATTCCAGCCGTATTAATTTGTATGAATGAATGATCTTTGTAGGTATCAATTATCAGTCCGGGCAACTTATCACTTTGTCCGTAAACAATTCGTTGACCTTCATTTTTATAGCATCCGGCCCTAAGCTTTAAGGCGTGCTGTATTTTTTTTCGAATAAAAGCGACTGGCTCAACTGATTCTCGTCCAAGAACCCACAGACTTGGGGTATCTTTTGCAAACGGATTTCCATAGGCAAGCCATGAGTCAATTTCACTTTTGAGAATAAACCACTCACCTGGCGTTAAGCTTGGAAAGGTAGCGGGTACTTCTTTTTGATAGAAGGACCTTTTTCCAGTTTTAATTTTAGCACTCATGGCCGAGTCGATACTAATGGTCCGCATAGTTCCCCTGAATCTATTCAACCATTTGATTATAAAGGGGAATCAATCTTAAACAAGACGCGGAAATCAATCCCTTGGAGACTCAAGCATTATCAGATCAAGTGAGTCGGACATCCACTTCGAGACAGCAACAGGGTCTTCAAGCGGAGCCAAGATGTATTTATTCCAACTCGCTTCACTCGAACTTACACTCTTCAGTATTTTTATTGGTTCGTGATAGTGTTCATTTTGCTTACAAACAACAAGCTCACCATTTGCTTCACATGCCCGACTATGCGCTGACCTTCTTATATAGTCGGCCAAACCAGCTCCATTTCCAAGCTCTGCTACGTTTGCAATGGCTTTTAGTGCGAGAACATCATCTGCATCGCTAGAGTAATCCCTGGCCATTAGCTCAGCTAACGCAAATAGCGCATTGGCAGTATCTTTTATGTCCTTTGCTTCAAAGTGATTTGTGATCAACGAGAATAGACCAATTCGCTCCTCATCAGAAAGTGCGAGTTGATTAAAGTACGAATAGCCAGATTTTAATAGTGCTAGATATTGTTCATTACCCTCAGTGATATTTTGAGCGATGTGATCTGTTATTGGATGGATGGCGAACAAAAAGCTCTTAAATGACTGCATTGTCCATGGCTTTGACAGCTCATCATAGTGACTAGCGCTCCAGGCCATAAACTGTAATGCCTTGTCCCAGTTACAGACTTGATTTATATCGCAAACACTTGAGGATATAATCAGCAAATCGCCTATAATATCTTCGATTTTTCTTAGTTCTTGATATTCTAATGTGCTGACGAAATCGATCACATTTTCTATCACTGTTGAATTTTCTGGATTAAGAGACTGCAAAAGACTAATAAGTGTTTCGTCTGATACGGCACTGTCAAATCCACGAAGGAGCTGATCAGAAATGAGATTGAGAGACTTAGACTTAATAAAGACTTCGAATTCCTCTGGGCTTCGTGCAAAGCGATCACGCGTCCAGCGGGCCATGTTTGAAAATGCAGAAATCTCTGCCAACTCAGATAATACTTTTCCATTGTGTTTTCTAAGCTGTCTTTTTGTTTGAATCCAGGGAATATTGAAGCCATCACCGTCTTTCTTGAACTTAACAATTGTAGAGATTTGGCTCACCTTTGATGAACTTCCCACAACAGAACCAAGCAGGGCCTTCATATAGTCACCATAGTTTAGTCCGTGAAGCTGGACGTCCATTAATGAAGGGAATGCTTCCACCGCATTTTTCGCCATTCTTTTTTCATTACGACTCATAAACTTTCCGCAAAAGCCTGCCTTGACACAAATTTTGAACATCTTATATTTGCTTTCAACAACACTAAGATAGTCAAAAGATTTTGCGACAGAGTTTTTGTAGTGCGCACCGAGATAGTTTTCATCAAAGTTCACATCTCTGATAACCACTTCGATTCGCTCCATCGCAGTAGTTTTCTGTGTCGAGCTTGAATCTTGCGTAGTATAATTCAGTGCTTGATCATTATGAGGCAAGGCCCTATTGCTAAGGTCGTAGAACATCGACAATGACTCTTTAATCGAAAGGTTTTGATTGTGTGTTTGTCTGGCACGTAAGGGGATTGGAACTCCTGCATTTGAGTCTAAGGCCTTCAAAAACAATCTCGCTGCAATTGGAGATTCTGAATCATTGCGTCTTGTAAGAAGTTCTATGAATTTTTTAGCGAAATCAAGGAGTTCTTGTTTGTCTGGACAGGGCGTACCCCCAATCGACTTATTTAAATCATTTTCGCATTTAAGCTTGCGCTCTTCCTTAGGATATTCCTTTTGCGACAACTCGGCCCACTGTCCGGACTCTTTACTAACAGCAATCGACTTAAGTACGCTGGCCATATTTTTAAGAAGGTTTTGATCACTTACTGCCGAAGCGAGTTGTATCAGAATTTTAGATCTAAAATCCTTGTAGTCAGCGCCATCATTATTCAGAACTAGTTTTGACAGTAAATTGGCAAATTCATAAAACTCTTTTGAGGAAAGATTTTTTCTTGCATTTACTAGAAGCTTTTCAAGTGCATCACGACCACCAACTGCCATTTGAGCATTCTTTGCCATCAGAATTAGTGACTGCATGACATGTTCATCAAGTAGGCCACCGCTACTAAAAAGCTCGCTCTCATGTTCTAGTTGATACTGAAGTGCAAGCTCACTTAGAAGCTGTAAATTTTTAAGTGTTATTTGCGTGTCAAAAGGTCTGCAATCTTTTGGAAAGTCCTTTATCAATAGCTCTAAATCTGTTGATGAAAGACTATTTAAACATTTTGAGGCTACAAAACTGTTTTCATCACTAAATGTGAAAGTCTGTCTATTTGGATTATTTGCAGGTAATAATGATCGAATTTGCTCTGCCCACTGGGTTAGCCTTTCACCATTAATAAACAACTCGATCACTTTTAGAATATGTTCTCTTGAAAAAAAGAGAGAGAACTCGGCCAAGACTTCTTTGCCACTTAGGTTTGAAGCTATTGCTTTTAAACTTTCGAAGGTTTGCTCTGCTTTATTATTTAAGTTCAGCGTTCTAATTACAGACGGGATTCGATCTAGTAATACTGTATACGCATCAAGATAGTAGTTAAAAAGCGGTTTAAAGTTTGTCTGATCATTAAAGTGTCTATCGACGTAATTGAAGAGAAAATCTTTTTCTGCATCGTTAAAAAAAGACCAAACGCTTCCAAGGGCCGGCCAAGACTCACGAAACTCAGAACTAAAAGCCCGAGTTGCGAGATGTGCCATCTCTGTATAAGTTTCTTTTTTAAATCCTTTTAAGAATTTTACATAGTCACTTATAACGCTTGATTCTTTATCCTCGATAATCTCTAACATACTAAGTGCGACACCGAGATAATCTTGCTCTCCATACACGCTTACCAAGCGGCCAATTTCTGCCTCAGATTGCTCTGTTGCCTCAAGTACGGAACGACTAAGTATTCGCACAAGTGGTAGTACTCCAGGCACTGCAATGAGATCAACAAGCGATTTCTTTAATCTCACAACACTCAATTCATGTACTTTATCACTTAGATTTACCTTAATTGATCTAAACTCAGGACATGACTGTGAGGCTATTTGATGAAGGGCTATATCTTCTTCGAGATATCTCGCAAGATCTTCACTGTCGAGATCCTTAAGTTTATTTAATATGACGACAAGATGGTGATCCAGATCAACAAAGAACGATTTTTCGCTCAACTGGCTACATTTCAGACCCAATTTACGTACGGCCGCAATCGAGCGCAGATCATCTAATACAAGTGGATTATTTTTTTTAAACGCTAACAGTTTCTGTAGAAGCTCTTTGTTAAATGCATTGCTATTGACCCAACCGTAAAGAGTTTTCTCTAGAGGAAGAGTGGAGGTGTCCAATAGACTAGAGACAAGTTTAGAGTCTGTATCGGTTTTAGGTTTGGCAATAAAATTGACCAGTGTATCTAAGAATTTCACTCTAGACGTTTTAAACTGAGGCGAAGCGAGAACTTTTGAGAAGCGTTTTCCAAAATCATTTGGCAAAGAAACAGTGCTATAGATAAGTTGAGTTAACAGTTTATGTATTCTTTGGTTTTCTGCTGCGACAAGATTAAGAGTACGAATGGATTTCTCAACCTCTCGCCTCGATATCCTGTTCTTCCTGTCACACTCTTCACCAGCGGCACAACGAAATAGATCGTTCATTCCATCATAAAAGTTGGTATCACTGAGCGCAGTAATGGCTTTACCTAAATCTTCTAGCCCATCCTCTTCATCAAGTTTTTGCGTTATACCGATAAATTGTCGTAGAATCTGGCGATCATTCAAGGCTTCGCTTGAAAGAGGCATCAAGAGATGATTCCATTTCTCCCCAGGAATTTTTGCAACCTGTGCTCTCATACTTGGAAATTTTTTTGACCACTGTGTGCAGTCGAAAATTGCCAATTGATTCTCATGTTCGAACAGGTTTTGAAAGAGATTCATTCTAGAGCAGGCTATAAGGCGATCATTTTCTATATTTTCTGTGTAAGAATCTTCAATTTGGGATGGTGTTTGCTTTGTACACGACATGAGCACAAGTAAAAGCGTGAGGAATATTGAAGAGGTTTTCTTAATTACCATCTCGTCCTGTAAAAAACTTTTGTGCTGTACCTGTATTAATCTGATAATCACTCATTATGATTTCAGACTTTATTGTCGAAGACTGTGCACCTTCTTTATTTGTCATCGCTTCGACTTTAGTGCTTGTTTTTATAGACTGAGGAACTCCAAATCCGTCCTTAGCAATATAACTAATGGATGTTACTACAGTTGTTTTTTGAATTCCTGTAACTCCCTCAACAGTAACTTGAGTCACAACATTTTTACTGTGACTCCACGGCTTTTGTTCGCTTGTAAAAGTAGCTGTTTGTGAGCCAGAGGGTGAGTAAGTCTTCATACTTTTTAGAGAAGAATCAGAGGCGAAGATTAAGTTAATTTGACTGATAGCTTTGCTGTGAGTCTCATCCTTTCCCTTCAATAATACATCGCCACTTTTAAGCTTTGTCGCTTGAAAATTATACCCTCGAAGTCGCCCACCTAAGTCTTGCGGCACAACGTACTCTAATCTTTCATATATTATTTTCTTGAGCTCTTGTTTTAAAGCTTCAAA
>PBCC01000034.1 GCA_002716825.1 Halobacteriovorax sp.
AAAAACTTCGGTGACCATTATATCGAAGTTGAGTACGATCTTTCGAAAGTCATGTTTATCATGACGGCCAATGATCTCTCTCGTATTCCAGGTCCACTTCGCGATCGTATGGAAATCATTCATCTCTCTGGCTACACACCCGTTGAGAAGCTTGAGATCGGTAAGCGTTATCTCCTTAAAAAGGCAGTAACAGCTAACGGTCTTCCAGATTACGATGTGCAAATTAGTGATCCAGTGATGCTTAAAATCATCCGCGGTTACTCAAAAGAAGCTGGTGTTCGTGAGTTTGAACGTCTTGTGAATACAGTTTGTCGTAAGCTTGCAACTGAAGTTGTAACAAACGGCGGACCTGATAATAAGAAGTTTAACGTCACAGCGAAACAGCTTACTAAGTTCCTTGGACCACAAAAGTACGATGGAACTGATGTTGAGGCTGAGCCACAAGTAGGTCTGGTTAATGGACTTGCTTGGACATCAGTTGGCGGCGAACTTCTAAATATCGAAGTTGTGACTGTTCCTGGTAACGGTAAGATTCAAGTCACAGGTAAGCTTGGCGAAGTGATGCAGGAATCGGCGAAAGCTGCTCTTTCTTATGTTCGCTCTGTCAGTGCCAATCTTGGCATCGACGCTGAATGGTACACGAAAAATGATATTCATATTCACGTACCAGAGGGCGCGACGCCAAAAGATGGACCTTCGGCCGGTATTACAATGGTGACAGCTCTTGCTTCGGCCATCACTGGCATCAAGGTTCGCCAAGATGTTGCGATGACTGGAGAGGTGACGATTAGAGGACGCGTTCTTCCAATCGGTGGCCTTAAAGAAAAAATGCTTGCGGCCAAACAAGCCGGAATTAAGACTGTTGTGATTCCTTGGAAGAACAAAAAAGATCTTCCAGAGATTCCACCAGAAATTAAAAGCGGTCTAACGGTTAAAGCTTGTGAACACGTTGAAGATGTTTTGAAGATTGCTCTTGATCTCCAAGATCCAGAGACTTTCATGAAGCATATGACTGGTCTCAAGGTTATCGAAGGCTCTGTTGGTTTGCAGGACATCGCTAACTGACATGCGGCACGACGACTAAGTACTATCTCTCATTAAAGGGCCCCTAACCGGGCTCTTTTTTTATTTAGAAAACGGCAACTTAGCCTAGTATTTATCGTTGACATCAAAGCCTTGGATCATTATTCTGCCGTCACCGAAAAATTCAAAAGTTTCGGGCGTGTAGCTCAGTGGGAGAGCGCTGCCCTTACAAGGCAGATGTCGTAGGTTCAATCCCTACCACGCCCACCAAATATAAAAAAGGCCACCCTAATGGGTGGCTTTTTTATTTGTGGGTAGGGATTGAATAGAGAGAACGACCCAGTCAAAGGGCGAGCTGGCGAGCACTTTGATGGGGAGAGTTCGCACAGGATGTGCGACTCAGTGAACGGCCCCGTCTCTGGGGCAATGTTACGGATGTAACATTGCGGGAAGAACAATCCCTACCACGCCCACCAAGTAAACTTAAAGCCGCTCTTAGGAGCGGTTTTATTGTTTGTGCGGCCCGTCATTGTATCTTCTACACCATCTAATGACACTTTATCGTAAGCATGGCAAATTAGCCCTATTCTACTTAGGAGTGATCCATGAAAGCAGTGATTTTACTATTAACGAGTCTTTTCGCGTTTAATGCTTCAGCCGATCTTAGCACCGCATTCTTAGTGGTTAGAGTCGATATTGAACAAGAACTTATAGCGATTGATGCTCATTCAACAAATCCTGAAAACTCTCTTAACGCTCTACAAAGTTCATTGGCAAAGCTGGAGAGCTTTAAAAATGAAGTCTTTGCGCCGGCCTTAGCTGCTAGAGAGAATGAGCAGCCTCTCAATGGTTTAACACTTACTCGCATTCATTCATATTTGAAGATTCATCTGACTATTTTAGAGAGAGGTCTTGCCTTAGTTGATGCGCTTGAAGAACAAGAGAGCTTAGTCGATGATAGGGCCCTGGCCATGATGTCGCTATCACTGCTTCATCACTTTGATACCTACCTTGAAGATGATCATCTTCGAAGACTACTTAGCAAAAAAGATGAAGCCTACGATCTTAAAGCTAAAGCCTTGAAAAAAGCCTACACACGCCTAACCAATAAGAAAGTTCAAAAACATATTAAGCGTATGATGAAAGACGAAGTTTTAAACCCGTCTGAGATTGCTGCTCATGAGGCTTATGCCGATATGTGGAAACCGGCCAGAAAGGCTTTTAGAGGGGATTTTTGGTCGCGCTTTAAGTCTTTTGTGGTTCACCATATCAGTGGCGGCGTAGGTAATAGCGCTGGTTCAGTGAAATTTAGAAAAGGTACCATGTGGCAGGACTTTGAACTTGAAGCGCAAGTCCAGGCCATGCTCGAGCCAATGGATATCATTACGGAGAAAACGCCATTTATTCTAACCGATCGATTGATCCCTGGGCACTTTGGTCACAATGCTCTTTGGCTTGGAACTCCATCTCAGCTTAAAGCCTTGGGCATTTGGGATGCGCCTTATATGAAGCCTTTTCAAGCTGCGATTGAAGAGGGTTATACGATTATTGAAACGAGTCGCGCTGGAACACAGCTTAAGAAACTAAGTACATGGATGAATATTGATGAGATCGCTATTATTAGAAGAGAAGATCGTGCCACCACTCCTGTGGCAATTAATGAATTCTACGCCGTGCTCATGGCCCAACACGGGAAGACTTACGACTTTAATTTCGATGTTGAGACGACGGATAAATTAGTTTGTTCTGAACTGCTGTATCAAACTTATGGTGACGTGATTTGGCCAACTGAGGCTTATCTTGGAAGATTTACTATCTCTCCCGACAACGTGGCCGAAATTATTGCGCAAAAAAATACGCCATTTAAGCTTTTATTTTCAATGGAGCGCGATGAAGATCAAATTGAAATATTTAAGAATACGGCTGAACTTACCGCCCAGCTTGGCTATGCTCTCAATGGTATTGACGAAGACGGTCAAGAAATTCTTGAAAAAGAAAGCCTAACCTGCATTGAGCGCGTGGTTGAAGGTGGCAAGAAAGTGAAGACCTGTATAAAAACGTGGCTTCGTCCTGTCTTTGGTGGCAGAACATTAAGGCGTTTTGAATTCTAAGAAGGCATCACTTAAGAGCTCAAACTCTTTGGGCAAGGTTGTTGCGATGGGTACTTTCGGTTTAAGATCGCTCCCAAGCGGCGTAATAGATACCAATCCATAAGTTTTTTGCGTCACCATATCAACATTTTTGGCCACAATCATATTTGTGGCCACGGTAATCGGTTGATCCATCTCATCTAAGTCTACACCGTGAACCTTGATGTCGTAGATTCGGTTGATAAATGGAATACCCCATTTTCTTACTTTAAAACTGAGTGAGTCTGAAAAGGCCGGGGCAAAAGAATTTGAAAAATTCGAATACAGCTCCATGAAGCCGATGACTTTCTCAATATCATTTGGAGTGAGCTTGAAAATTGAGATTTCCGCTCCGGGAGAACCATCGGCAGCAAAACCGACAGAGAGCATTTCAAAAAGATCGGGAAAAGAGTAGGGGATATCTTTTATGAAGCTACTTCTGATTAAACCCATTGAAGTGAAGTAAATATCCACAGGATCTTTGATTTTCGTATTGAGACTTTGCCTAATATGACTTGTAACAAAGACTCCCAATTGATTATTGACCTCGCGTGCGCGCAAGTAGTTTTGTGTTGGAGTAAAAAGGATTTGCTCGAAATTGGCCACGCGCGCACCAAAGCGAAGCTTTGCGAGCTTTTTAAAATGATCAATTCTCTTTTCAAACTCGGGGTCTTTAGCTCCGTTTGAAAAGATAGGCTGAATCCAATCAGCTTCGGGGCTCAGAACACGAAGCTTTTTTTCCTTGAGACTATAACTGAGATCAATGCTGCCCAAGTGAGAGCCAAAGTCGCCCGCTTGAGAAATGGGAACACCGCTTACAGTATGGCCGTAGACCCTATGAGTGTGGCCTGCAATGATGAAGTCCACGTCTTTTAAATTACTGGCCAAGCGTTCATCTTCAGGATTTCCCCCATGCATGACCAGAATGACAACTTGGGCTTGTTTTTTCAGCTTCTGAATTTCATTGGCGAGAAGCTCTTCGAGCTCACTCCATTTTGCCTTAGAAGTTGAGTCTTCAAAACCAACAAAACGAATATTTTCTCTTGAAGCTTTACTGACCAGACAACCATCAGGTGGAAGAATACCCAAAATACCAACATTTATTTTGTGGGACTGATAAGAGATCTCTTTAATCGCAGATTTTAAAATTTTTGTGCCATCAAATTCTTTTGGCAAAACGATATTTGTGCTGATGAGTTTAGGACCGCCATCAATTTTTGACAGCATCACTGAAAAACCACGATTGCCCGGATCAAACTCATGGTTGCCTAGAATGACGGCATCATAACCGGCGCGACTAAAGTATTCCCACTCGGGAAATTCTGTGACTTTGTCCCAAGGGGCCAAGGTATGAAAAATAGTGCCAGCAAAGAAGTCTCCGGCATCAACTAGGATTGTTGCTTGTGACTTTTGTTTAGCTTCTTGTCGTCTTTGATCAATCTCATAAATCAGTCTGGCGTAATGGCCCATTCTAATGGGAGTTCCCGCTTGATTAATTTTCCAAGATCCCTCAAGATGTGAGTGCAGATCGTTTGTATGCATTAAGCGAAAAGGAATATCTTGGGCAAGCAATTTAAGCGAACAGAGTAAGCCCAGGAAAAAAAATATTTTAAGTTTCATCACTCAACCTTCTATGTGAGAACTCAATATAACATTTTATGAACATACTGCTTCTCATATTTTTATACATTGTCTGGGGCACGACTTACACTGCGATTGTCTACGCTCTAGAGGGCTTTGAGCCCTTTGCCATGGCCGGTTGGCGCTTTCTGGTTGCGGGCTTATTTTTCGCTCCCATGACAAAGCTTGAACACTGGAAACTTAAAAACTCTTGGCCAAGCATTGTCGGCGGTATTGGGCTGGCGACTGGTAATGCGTTAGTTGTATGGTCACAAACCATTATGCCTTCGGGGCTTGCCGCGCTTTTTATCGGCAGTGTTCCATTATGGCTGATTTTACTTGATTGGCTTTTCTATTCCAAGACGAAGCCCCATCCTCTTTCCATGATGGGCTGTTTTGTTGGTCTAATTGGTCTGTATCTCCTAAGCGTACAAACGGGTGCCGATCTTAGCCTTCGCACTTCCGCCATTGCTCTCATCGCCACTGCCTTGTTTTGGAGTGTGGGAACTTTAGTTATTCGAAATGCAAAAGTTCAGCTGACGAGAAGATCGGCCCTCTCAGTTCAATTAGTTTATGGCGGAGTCTTCCAGCAGATCCTCGCATTTTTTAACGGTGAAGCTTTCTTCCCCAAAGCGAGTGCATTGGAGAGCGCGCCTTTGTGGGCTTGGATCTATTTGGTTGTCTTTGGCTCGATCTTGGCCATGAATGCCTACAATTACCTGCTTACGGTCACTTCTCCAGCGATCATTGGTACCTATGCTCTGGCCAATCCAGTCGTGGCCCTTATCTTGGGTCACCTTTTGTTTGATGAAGAGATCGGTGCCTCAACCATTCTCTCGGGAGTCCTAGTTTTAGTTGGTGTGGCGCTTATTCTAGCTTCTGGCCGAGTTAGGCCACTTGTACCAACTAAGTATATGAAATCACAATAGTCGATATGTGTAATTATTGCGCGGGACGTTGTTTTGTGGCGGGCTCTCCACTATAACTAGAGCATGAAAAAATCTGTCGTCCTAATTTCACTTATTCTACAATTTGGAGCGTTTGCTCCTGCTATTGCACAGACGACAGACTTCACCGTTTTTCAAAATGCCACGCAAAAGCGCCAAGACTTTATCGCGGCGATCACTCATCATCAAAAGTTACAAACTTTTCTTTTTAGTTATGGCGAGTTCTTAATCCACGAGATTCAGGCAAAGCGTTCGCTTACAGGTGAGCATCTCAATAGTATTCAAGAGGGTCTATCAGCTTACTTAGATGAAAGTATGAGCCTCTATAATCTTTCGCTTGAACGAGCTAATTGGGGTCAAAAACTAGCGATTGATATTCATTTGGCCGAGAGTTTAAAGGCCGTTTACGATATATATTACGGTCAATCCTTGCTTAGAAAAATTGTGAAAGACCAGCAACAATTTGAAGATTACGGGCTTGGCTCAATGTCTGTTCTGAAAGATATTCTCTTGAGCAAAGATTTTGCTAAATCGATTGCTGCTCGACTTGAGAACAGAACTTTTGAGTCAGAAAGCTTTTTCGATCAACTGATTGTCGATAGTCGTTCTCATAGTATTGTGAAAGCCAACGGAAAGCTTGAAGACTATCTTCGTATAGGTGATAGCTTTTCAGATCGAGTTTCATCTGTGGTCGGGTCCATTACCAGTGCATTGTCTCAAGGTTTTGGAGCATTGGTTGGTAATATTGAATGGCGTACAGGCTATCTCTATCAAAATGAGATCTTCACACAGCAGATTAAAAGTCAGTTAAAACCACTAGACCTTTTATTTGAAAAGAAGTCATTTAAGCTTACTGATAAGACAATTCCTGGCAACTGGGGACATACCGCCGTTTGGCTTGGTGAAGAGGCCCAGCTAAGAGCACTTGGGATTTGGGATGCTCCAGAACTTGATTTTTTTAGAGAAAAAATTAGAAATGGTGAATCAATATTTGAAATGCGCCGTTGGGGGATGCAGTTTGACTCAATTGAAAACTTCTTAAATCTTGATGAAATCTCAATCACAAGAGTCAGTGATATCTTAAATCGGACAAAATCTGATCTTCTAAAAGTCTATCGCCTGCTTTCAGAGCAAGCCAACAAAGGTTATGATTTTAGTTTCGATGCTATGGCGACGGCCAAAGTCACTTGCACGGAAATTGTTATGCTCTCCTATGGGCAAGTCAATTGGCCAATGGATCGAGTTCTTGGACGCTTTTCAATCACTCCCAATAATATGGCGGAAATTGCATTATTTGATCATTCGCCAGTTGAGTTTGTGGCTTATTACCGTGCTAAAAAACTACACGAAGTTCAAAGTTTAGATATTAATGAGTTTGCACGGGTTCTTGAATACCGTAAGCGTGCAGGCGAGAGCCTTGGTTTTGAGAAAGTGCTTAGAATTTGTAAGAATGAGCGCTATCGCCACCATGGTGCCATGAGAATGCGTCTTCGCTGCCACGATGAGTTTCAAACCAACTCTTATGACGAGCCTCGTGAATACTAATTCTCTTCATCAACCGTAAATTTACTTTCTTGTGAAATGGCCCTGATGGTTCCACCTGTTAGATCCCAGTTCACGAGGTCTGAATATAAAGTTCCATAGGGGTAGAGATCATTCATCAGGTAGGTGAGTGCTTCAACACTAAAGTCAGAGCCGTCAGACTTCCAAAGCCCGCCGGTAAGCCTCACTGAGCTTCCCCCATAGGAGTAGTCGAGCACAGTTAGATCGACTCTATGCTTATTGAGAATCCTTCTAACTTCTTTGCTCATTTCAGCTTTAGTTCCACGCTTTGCCGGCATATCTCTAAGTCCTATTGACTGATTTTTTGCGGTTGATTGGCAAGTAACAGACTGACTTCTCTAATCACTTCTTGTGCTTCTTTTCTAAGCTTTCGAAACTCTTTCAAGCAGATGCCAAAATTATTAGAAGATGCATTTTTCTTAATTTCTTCTGAAATAGGAGTCATAAATTTAGGCTGAAAGTAAACAGCAAGATCTGAGAAGTCTTTCAGTGCTCTCAAAGTCTGCGCCGAATCATTGGCTTTGATTGCATTTTCAAGTTTTGGCAGCTCATTTTGATAATACAAAATAAAGTCGCGATAAAACTTATAAAAAATATCCCAGCACTCTGAAAAATCTTTGTTGATGAGCTCGACATTAATGCGCAGAAAAGCGCCGTCAGATTGAAGCCCATCTTTCCAGATGGTTTGATCACCAAAAATATGGAGAGTCGGTAGGTGAGTTGGAAGAACTTCTTTAAGCTTTGCTAGGCGAATAGGTTTTTCGATAAAGCCCGCCATCCCGGCTTCGATGCAACTATTATAGTGTTGGGTATCTACGTTCGCTGTCATGGCGACAATGGTTGGGCAGTTCTCTATATGCTTATAAAGATAATGAGTGGCTTCAAGACCATCCATCACTGGCATCTGAATATCCATTACAATCAAATCAATATGTTCGCCAGTTTTCACATAATCAATCGCTTCTTGACCATTCGTTGCTACAGTTACACTGAGTCCCAGACGCTCAAGCATTGAGACTGCTAATTTAATATTAATTGGATTGTCTTCAACTAAGAGGACTTTATTATTTGGCGAAACTTCAGACACGCATTCTCCCTGGGCAGCGAAATCATCGACACCATATTATAGCTTATTTTTGGCCATATTCCGCCTCTAGGCGAGTATTAAGTACGCGAATTTCTTCAACTAGCTTTCCAATAAGCGATGTTGTATCGATAAAGCACTGTCTTAGCGCCGTTTGATTTTCAGATTTGGCCAAATCTTCTAAAAGTTCTAGATTTTTAATGATGATACTAGACTGGAAGTTTCCAATAATACCCTTGAAGGTATGAACAGTTCTTGCGACTTCAACTAACTGATTATTGGCGATTTCTGTATCGATCTGTTGTAAATAAGTCGCGTAGTTGCCAATAAAAATCTGCACAAACTGAAGTAACAGATCTTCAAAGCCATCAAACTCTTTAAGTAAACGTTCTTGATTGAGAATCGGCGCGCTCTCACTCGCTTCAATAGATTGCATTGAACTTGATGAGTCGACTAAGTCGATATTCTCAACGTGATGTTGAAGTAGTGAGCGAATGGTTTGTACGCGAATAGGCTTAGGTAAAAAATCTGTCATGCCAGCATCAAGACAAGCTGTTTTATGGGCTTGGCTCACATTCGCTGTCAGCGCGATGATGACAGGATTGGTTTCTTTTCCAGGAACTTGTCTTATAAGCTTCGTCGCCTCAAGCCCATCAAGGCGTGGCATCTGAACATCCATAAAGACAATGTCGTAATCATTCTTGTTACACTTTTCAACAGCAATAACACCGTCTTCGGCCGTATCAATTTGAACTCCGTGCTTGGATAGAATTGAAACAAGAAGCTTTAAGTTAATGGGGTTGTCTTCCACGACGAGAATGCGAAGTCTACTCAGTTCGAGTGGAGCTTTTGCTGTTCTCGCTTTCTTATCAACTTTGATAGAACTTGAATCGGTGACAATTTCCATATCAAAATAAAAACACGAACCTTCGCCGACTTTACTGGTAACACCTAGTTGCCCACCCATGAGTTCAACAATAGACTTCGAAATCGAAAGCCCAAGTCCTGTGCCATAATTGTCTGTTTGCTGTCCTGGAGTCAGTTGGGTGAAAGAATCAAAAATATATTCTAGTTTGTCCTTTGGAATACCAACACCAGTGTCAGTAACTCTAAAGCTTAAAGCGCCTTGTTTTTTCTCGACTTGAACAATGATTTCACCTTCGCTTGTAAACTTAACCGCGTTGCCAATAAGGTTAAAGAGTACTTGATAAAGTCTTGCCTCATCTTGGACGATGATATCAGGAACTCCTGGACCTAAGTGGTAAGAGAGCTTGATACGCTTTTGTCTAGCTTTGTATTGGAAAAGATCGAGAGTATTCTTCAAAGTCTCGGCGAGACTAAAAGGACGCTTTTCAAGCTCGAGTTTTTCTGCCTCAAGCTTGGAATAATCTAAAATATCATTGACGAGAGTAAGTAGGTTCTCGCCACAGGTCTTAATGGTTTGAACAATTTCTCTTTGCTCGGCAGACAGCTCTGTCTCAGAGAGTAGTTCAGTCATTCCGATCACTCCTGACATGGGAGTGCGAATTTCATGACTAACAGTGGCCATGAACTGAGACTTCATATCACTGGCTTTTTGCGCCTCTTCTACTGCATTTGCTTGATTGTGCTCAAGCTCTACTTCTTTAGTTACATCCCAAGTGACTCCGATCAATCTTGAAGCAACCCCTCTTTGATCGCGCCTGATATTGGCAACCGATCGGACCCACTTCCAACTATCTTCAGACTTGATACGGTAGGTGAAATCAAAGCGGCTATCCTTTTCAAGGACAGCTGGGCCTTCATCGGCAATCTTCTTTCGATCATCAGGATGAACTAATTGATAAAAGTCATTAAGTTGTAAGTCCCTTGCTTCAGGAATATTAAATAGGGTTTTCATGCTCGGGCTCCAGTAAGCCTGATCATTTGCTATATCCCAATCCCAAACACCAAAGTCACCAGCCTCGAGCGCTAGCTCTAGGGTTTCCTGTGAAGTTTTAAGAGCTTCAGCGGCTTGAGTGGTGTCGTCGATATCCTGTAAAATGCCAAATGCTCTGTAGGGAGTTCCTTCGTAAACTTCCACGTTGCCAGCCGCTCGAACCCACTTATTAGTTTTAAGGCAAAGCTTCAGGTCATACGGGGTGCCATCTTTTGAAAGTTTTGTAAATGCATCAATTAACTTCATTCTATAGGGGGCGGCGAAAAGATTAAACACAACATCCAAGTCTGGTGGAGTTAATGAAATGGGAAGTCCGAAAACTTTATAAGTATTCTTACTCCAGTGAAGAGATCCAGTCTGTAGATCCATATCCCATATCCCAAGATCTGCTAGATCTTGAATATGTTGGCTAATATCCTCAAGTCGACTGACCATAGAAATATCGTTGTTTACACCAATGAATCGAGTCGCTCGTCCATTCTTATCACGCTCACTTACACGACCTTTGGTCATAACGTGAATCCATTTTCCACTTTTGTGACGAAAACGCTGCAAGCAAACGAGTGAAGGGGTTTTTTCTTTTAAATGGTAGCGAACCTCATCAATTGTTCTTTGGCGATCATCTGGGTGAAGATAGTCGGCCCATGCCGTAGCATCCATTTTCATTTCGTCGGGCTCATACCCAAGCATGCGCGGCCAATTATCGTTAAACCACGCCTCGTTTGTTTTCATGTCCCATTCCCAAAAGGCTGTCTGCAGGGAATCCAGCACGAAGCTAAGCTTGTTTTTATTGTGTCCAAGGGCTTGCTCGGCAGATTTCTTCTCCGAAATGTCTAGAGATAGAACGAATATGCCTCGAACTTCACCGTGCTCATTTTTAACCTGAGTAATAGTCGAGTCAGTCCAAATCTTTTTTCCACCTACCGTCTCAACAAAAATTTCTCCGCGCCATTGAGAGTTTGTTTGAAAAAAAGTTTTGAGTTGGTTTTTATCAAGTTCTGAGCTTAAGTTTTTAAACAACTCGGAATGGTTTTTTCCTAGACAGTCTGCTTCACTGATCTCTAGCGATTGACAAAATAGCTGGTTGACGTGGACGATTTTTCCATTGGCATCAGTCAAAGAAATAGCTGTGCTGGCATCAGCAGCGCTGCGATAGAGTAGGTCGAGCTTGTTTAAATCCATGGAAGTATCATAAAGCCTAAGCCAAAAAAGTGCTAATTAATCGGATTATAAATTCCATTTAAATTAGATAAAATATCCTGAAGCCTTAGGAAAAAAGGCGGGATATTGACGGTGAACTCTTCGCCGCTTCGGTAACGAAAAGTATAATGTCCTCTCATGCTGCCAGTGGGAGTGTCGAGGGGACATTGGCTGTAGTAATGAAACGATTGGCCAGGCAAAATAATGGGCTGCTCTCCGATCACACCGGCGCCTTCAATAAGTTTTTCTTCATTGCGACCATTTCTTATAATCCAGTGTCTGTGCATGAGTTGAACCGGAATCTCGTTATTATTGGTGAACTCGACAGCATAAAGAAAAATAAACACATTCTGATCGATAAGGGATCTCTCCTCATCAAAAACGGGAGCAACTTTGACTTGAATTCCGTTGGTCGTCGCCACGTAGGGCGTTTCGATATCCATGCCTTAGTATAGCACGGATGAGTATTATTTCGGGAACTTAAGAGGGCTAAACAGTTGAAATATTTTAACCGATAAGCAGCATGTAACAGGGGAAATGGGGGAGACCGTGGACCAGCGCACTAAAGATCACTACGAATTTGAATACCTTGAAAAGTACTACGGTGATGCTTATTGCGTTAAAAAGGCCATTGAAGATTGTCCCTCGTGTAACTCAAAACTCGTCTTGAGCCATCTCGCTGACAGTGGTAGCTTGCTGGTCCATGAAAGCGCACGTTGCTTTGACTGCGACTTCATTGGAAGAAAGCTTATTCACACTATGAACTAAAGTTGTCGGGACGGATCACATCATGCTTAAAGCTCAAACCCATATCACTGCTTTTCCTGCAGGTCAGACAAAAATATTTGAGATGGATGAATCTGTTGATTGGCTAGGAAGTCTGCTTTCCGAGCTCAATGAAGAAGTTTCTAAGGATGAATTAGCCGAACTCGAAACAGATATGTTTCTAACGATGGACGGCGAAGTCTCGAGAAAGAAGACGGGTAAGTTAGAGGATCATATCAAAGTTTCAGCTAAGCTGAGCACTGTTTTTGCTACTCGTTGTATCAAAAGTGGAAAGGCGATGGTCGATAATCTCGAGCTAGATATTAAGTTCGTAGTCATCGACCACGAACTCATTTCACGTTATGGCTATGAAGAACAAACATCTTTATTCGTTGATGAAGACGAGTATGAACTTTATTCGAGCAAAGATAACCAGTTTGATCTCAAAGAAATCATCCATGAATTTATCTGGCTCAATAAAGATCCATACCCAACACTTGAATCAGAAGACTAACTAAATAGCCGTCTTGAATCCTTGAATGCGTTCCATTTCCTCTGCAGCTTCAAGTGAAAGACGCGCCCATGGCATTTTTTCCAAACGCTTCTTCTCGATCGGCTCCTCTGAAACTTCACAGAAACCATAAGTGCCTTCTTCAATTTTTCGAAGGGCCACATCGATTTCGCGAAGGCGTTTGATTTCTCGTTCGCGCAGTCCAAAGCTTACGTTTTGACTAATCACTACTTGTGCTAGATCACCATCTTCAGATGAGTCTTCAGGTGTGATCTGAAGATCTTCCACTTGGGTATTTTTCATTGAGTTTAAAACTTGGTTCTTAAGCTCAATAAGTTTCTTCTTTTGTGCTTGAATAAAATTGTCGTCAAATTTGTTAGCCATGATGCTAATCCCCCTCGATGTTTAAGGCGCCGTCAATCTTATCACCTAGTCTCATTTTTCGTACGACAGAGGCGTGCTTTGCCTTCAGGTTACCAGAAAACGAGGAGTTGTAGTTTGGGCTTGACTCTTAAAATGCCCAGTTTGTGGGTCACTACTCTTGCAGTTGGATCTCGATACCATAGCATTTTGCTTCCACAGCAAGCAGCTCTAAAAGTTCAGCTTTAGGTATCAGCACATCAATCACAGAGAAGCGACTTTTTGCTGAAATACCACAACCTTCTTCGCATCTCATATCTGAAGTATCAATTGAGACAAAAGTGATAGGAGCTTTATTTTGAAAGCCTGAGTACCATTTAAAAAACTCTTGCAGTTTAGCTTTGAGAGCGGGCTTGAGTTGTTGCTTTTTTTCTTGAGACTCTAAATTAAAGAGAAAGCGACCAGCGTCCATTTGCTTGCCATTAATAGTGATATTAATAACTCCCTTGGAGCTAATACTGAGCGTATTATTTAAGCATTTAGGACAATACATAAGCAGCTTTTTATTAGAGTAGTTCTCATCTCATCGGTTAAGTTCTATCATACTAGTCTTAGCGGATCTTACAAAGCAAAGGTTTAACTTCATGTCACCAGAAACAAAATTTATTAGAATGCGAGACGATGTGGAGCTTTTTGCTCAAGTTAAAGAAAGTGGCAGTGATCTGTGGCTTATCGTGACACATGGAATTGGTGAGCATAGCGGAAGACATCAGTATTTTACTGAATTACTAGGAAGTGATTTTAATATTTTATATTACGATCTACGAGGTCATGGGAAATCACTTGGGCCAGCAGCAACAATTGAAAATTTCGATATCTATCGCCAGGATCTTCAAGATATTTTGCGCTTTCTACGGGAACGCTACAAAATGAAAAAGTTTGTTCTCTTTGGTCACTCGATGGGGGCGCTCATCACGGCCGGTTTTGTTCAGCAGTATCGCGTTCCTGAAGATCGTCCAGAACTTGTCTATCTCAATGCTCCACCGGCAGGCTTTCCGCCACCACTTGGAAATATTGTCGATACACTATCAACCGGAGTTTTTAAAAAACTCGCGGGTCTTTCTGCCAGTATACGCTTGGGAGGACTCGTCGATTTAGCTTATCTCTCCCACGATCCACAGGTGAAAGAAAAATATATTGTCGATCCACTCAACGCTTTAAAATTACATACGAAACTTTTATTACAATTGGCTAAAGATTCTAAATTGGTTTTTTCAAAAGAGATTGAGCCAGAGTGTCCCGCCTTTGTATCGTGGGGGAGTGAAGACCGAATCATTTCTCCTGAGCACTTGCAGAAATACTTTTCTATTAATGAGCTGAATTTTGAAGTGAGAGTTTTTGAAGGTGCCTTTCATGAAATTCACAATGAGGTGGATAAATTTAGGCAGCCCTATTTTGACTACCTGGTGAACTGTATTAAGCAGGCTCGAAGCAAATCTATTTTTCATGAGAATACGCATGAATGAATTCGCCAGAGAATATCTTGAGGGAGCTGGCTTTCGCCTGGATGGGGCCGGACGACAATGGGGCATTCTAGAAGATGGAGTTGATTATCCGCTTGAGTTTGATGGCAAAAAAGTTGGTGAGTTAATAGTAGAGAGTCATGTTGCAAAAGAGCGCGCCATCGAGTTTTCTCACCATGCCGCTTCTGTCGTTCATGCAGGGGAAGACAAAGTCGATGACATGCTTGCTGTGCTGGCATGGTTGAGACAAGTTCAAAATATTTCGCCTAAACTTTTTAATTGGGTGGGGGTTTATTTTAAAGCGTCTTATCTTTTAAATGAAGACTCAACAGACTTAATTCTTGGACCATTTTTAGGCGCAGCGACCGAACACACGCGAATTCCAATTGATCGTGGTTTATGTGGTCTCGCTCTTCGCGAAGAGCGCGTGATTAATCAAGCTGACGTTCATGCCGACTCGAGACATATCGCTTGCTCACTCACGACAAAATCAGAGCTTATTATTCCTCTTCCCCGGGGGAAAAAGTCGGGCTTTTTTGCCGAGCTCGATATTGATAGTAATCAAAAAGCCGCCTTCTCGAGTGAGCTTGAAGCTAAAGTTTTCGAGATGTGTAACTCGTTCCCTCTGTAAAAACAGGACCTTAGCTTGGACGATCTGGCGCTTTTAGTCGGCTAAGGGGTTAAAAAAACACAGCATACGACCGATAAGTTCACTGAGGAGGCCTAGAATTTCTGGGCACAATTTTGAACAATTAGGAGTTCAATGGCGGCGGGTAAACTCGACCTAGACATTGAATTTGAAGACGAAGACGAAGCCAAACGCCTCGAAGAAGCGCGTAAAAAGCGCGAAGAGGTTAAGGAAGTCGATCTTCAGTTTTCAGTAGAGCCCGAAGAGGGTGACGATGCTGGTGCATCTGGTGCTGCTTTGAAAAAAGCACAGGCACAAGCGCGTCGTGCAGCTCTTGAGAAGAAGAATGCTGCGTCTTCTGGATCAGGCGAAAATGTTGCAGACCTTCAAGCTGCAAGACAGGCCCGTGCGCCCTCTCCTCAATCAGAACCTTCGATAAAGTTTAATCAGCAAGACTTAGTTACGAACTCAACTCCCGCGCGTCCCAGTGCCTCCTCACCGCATTACCGCCTTGGAGATGAACTCAATTTTGCCATCAGTCAAAATGATCTACTCAATGCTGAAGTTCAAGCCCGCATTCAACTGGCCGTGGCTCAAGCAAAAACTGAGATCATTGCAAAGGCCGCAGCTGAAGCAAAACTGTTAGAGCACAAAGTGGTTAAGCTTCTTACTCAGGCTCACGCCAAAGCTCCCGCCGCAAAAGCTGAACTCATGGCGATCAAGAAAATGTTGGCTGAAAATGCTGACCCTAAAAAACTTATGGAAGAAGCTAGCGACACTGAAGCGAGCTCGGCCGCTCCAGTGAAAAAGAAGCCGTCAGCTTCTTAAGATAATTTCTCTAAATGATTCACACGAATAAGAGCTGGTGGATGAGAGTGATACCAGGCACTGTAGATGGGATCTGGTGTGAGTGTGTTGGCATTCTCTTTGTAAAGTTTTACTAGGGCCGTAATGAGGTCCTGAGCTCTGGCATTTTTAGCTGCGAATTCATCGGCCTCAAATTCATTTTTTCTAGAAAGCCAGGCTGAAATTGGTGTCATGGGAAAAGTGAAAACTCCCGCCACCAACATGAACAGCAGTAAGGCTTTTGCGTTACTCATTGAGCCTGCGTTTAAGCCCTCAAAGAAAGCAGGCGACTGATACAGTTGACCTAGGATCCAAAAGCCAACAAGACTTAAACCAAGCGCTTTAACCATACCTTTGAGAATATGCTTTTTCTTAAAATGTCCAAGCTCGTGAGCCAGAACTGCTTCGACTTCGGCAGGTTCGAGACTTTTTAAGAGAGTATCAAAAAATACGATTCGCTTACTTTTTCCAAAACCAGTGAAATAGGCATTGCCATGACTTGAACGCATGGACGCATCCATGACAAAAAGTCCCTTGCTGTGAAAGTCTGTACGTGAGAGCAGGGCCTCAACACGGTTTTTAGTTTCACCATCTTCCATTGGATAAAATTTATTAAATAATGGAGCAATGAAAGTTGGATAAGCCCAGACCAAACCGAGCTGAAGGACAGTCATGAAAGCCCATGCCCAAAACCACCAGCTTGAGCCTAAAGCATTCATGATCCAAAGAATTCCAAGAAGCATGGGAAGGCCGATACAGATACCAAGAACGGTACCTTTAACCATGTCCATGATAAAAGTTTTAACTGTTGTCTTGTTAAAGCCAAACCTCTCTTCAAGTACAAAAGTCGAGTAGATTGACTGTGGAAGTCCTAAGAAGCCATTGATGAGCGAGAAGAAACCAATGAAAATTACTCCCTGCCACAGAGTTGACTCAACTCCGGTTAAAGCAACGAGCTGATCGATCGTCTTAAGTCCGCCACCAAGTGTCCAAATCAGTAAAATAAAAACACCGACCAAGTTGAAAAACTGTGCGCTATTAAGCTTAGCAACGGTATAGTCGGCAGCTTTTTGGTGTTCGGAGAGTGTGATTGAATCTTTAAAGCGCTCTGGCACGGCCTCTTGATTCTTTCTTATATTATTTTTTTGACGAGAGTCCAGCCAAGCTTCGATAAGCCCTTTAGAAACTAAAAGAATAAGAAATATTTTTGTGACTACTGCCGACTCAATCATCATTGCTCCTTAATTGAGCAACAGTATAATTCATAGCGAAAGTATAAGGCAAAACAAGAGCTCAGTGACAGCTTGGGGCAGCAGAATGTTCTAGAGGTGTCGTGGAGTGTGTTAATTGATTCATCGCCCTAAAGCTAACAGTTCCTACTCCTATCAAAATCAGGCTAATGGCATAGATCTTAGGACTCTTTGATTTAAGCGGAGAGAGGAATTTTCGAACTAGATGCGGAGCAAGAATCATGGCGGGCAACGTTCCCAGCCAAAAGAAAGTCATGACGATCGCCGATAGATAAGGGTTTTGTAGGCTCATCGAGCCTAAAATGACGGCATAAAGAACACCGCATGGAAGAAATATTGAAGCGAGACCGACTAGAAAAGATTTTTGAAACTGACGGGAAGCCTTGTTTGATTCACGCCAAAGCAGTTTATAAATGCTTGAAAAAAACTTAAGACTAGGAGTCCTTGATCGAAGCCCGAGTAAAGATTGAACACCCCAAAAAATAAACACGAGTCCTATCATTACAGAGGGGAGCAACTTAAGGTAGGGGTTTTCAGTATCAATTTTGACGAGCGAGCCTAAAAAGCCAGATGCAATACCTAGTGTCAGATACCCTAGTAGGCGTCCTATCTGATAGAAGTAAATATCCTTGCTTTGATGACAGCTGGCGCTAACAAGACCTCCACACATTGAAACACAGTGAAGACTTGCACCAAGTCCACTAAGTAGTGCCGCCAATGGGATCATTGTTGAGTATTGCTCAATCCATTGGTCCAACAAGTGTGACCTCTCTTTGTGAAATGGATTGCGCTGTCCTGGCGTCAATCACTTCGATTAAAATCTTTTTTGTCCCGTTGATGAGGATAGATTGATCAAATTTGAAGAAAGCAAAAACTTTTTTCTCTGGTTCATCTAGTAAAATAGGTGATTGAGATAAGGTTAAAGTTATCGCAGCTTTATCCAAAATTTTTAAGTTGATTGGAAAATCTTCTGTTCCTTGATGCTTAATCTTAAGTGTGAACTTATTTGTAATAAGGTGTTGGCCATCTACAACTGAGCTTAGAAAGGGAGCCCCTCGACCTCTAAGAAAAACTAAGTTGGGCTTGGTACTCGAATCTAAAAAGTAAAAGAATGCAAAGAGAAATCCTGTTAGAAATAGGAGATAAATATATGGTCGCCAATTTTTTTTCGCTTCGATGTTTTGAAGCTCGATTTCATTTGTGTAACGAATCAAACCTGATGGCTTCTTAACTCGCTCCATGATGGCATCACATGCATCAATACATTGTGTACACGCAATACATTCAAGCTGAGTTCCGCGTCTTATATCAATTCCTGTAGGGCATACTTTCACACAGTGATAGCAGTTAATGCAGTCGCCGCCGCTTTCTTTTGTATAGCTGTCTGATCCAGTTCTAGGTTCACCTCTATTATAGTCGTAGGCGACAACTTTGGAACTACTGTCCATCATCACAGATTGGATTCTTCCATAGGGACAGGCAATAATACAAAACTGTTCTCTAAACCAGCCAAAGTCTAAGAGAATAATCGCAGTGCAAATCATGGTGGCGATGAATATTCCTAAGTTTTCACTTGGAGCATTCATCGTGATGGCGAAGAGTTCTCTTGGGCCAACAAAGTAGCCAATAAAAGTGTGTGAAATATGAAGAGAGATTACTGTATATATAAACCATTTTAGTGAGCGTTTAAGAACTTTCTCTAAAGACAGCTTTGATTGATCAAGCTTAATGCGTTGGCTGGCGCGGCCTTCAATCAAAGCTTCTATTTTTAAAAAAATTGATTGTATGAATACCGTTTGTGGGCATGCCCAACCACACCATATTCTTCCATACACGCTAGTAATGAAAGCGATGAAAAAAAGCCCCGAAATAAACATGAGAAAGATGAGTATCGGTTCGAGGCCATGTAAGGTACTGCCCAAAAAGGTAAACTCTCGTTTTGCGAGATTTAGCATCAATGCAGGCTTTTCGTTGATATATATCCAAGGCAAAATCAGGTAAACAAAAATAAGCCCCCAATACACTTTAGTTCGTCTTGATTTCCATTTACCTTTAACATCTTCTGGATAGATATAAACACGGTTACCAAATTCATCGGTACTTGCCAGTCGTTCAGGATCTAGATCGTATCTATTCTTGGCCAATTTTCTCACCTTGTGGTTCTTTGCCATCGGGTTGGAATGTGTTCTTAATCGACTCTAGGTAAGAAAGTGCAAGGTAGATTTCCTCTGAGGCGAGAACTTCTCCCCAAGCAGGCATGCCATTTTCTTCACTACCATAGTAGACTACTTTATAGTTGGACTCAGCGGAGCCATCTGTAAGTAGCCAGTAGTCATCACTAAGATTTGGGCCGACGTCTCCTTTGCCTTTTTCTGCGTGACACTGAAGGCAGTTTTCTTCAAAGACTTCGAGTCCTCTTTGTGAATGCTCTGGCTTGTTCCACTGGGCATAAATATCGGGCTTAAACGCCTCAGTGAGACGCTTATATTCTTGTTGAGCTTGTCGTATCACGACAAGATCTTCCTTCATCTCATCAACCAGAGTTGGACCGCCTAGGAATGTATAGTATGTCCAGTACCCAAAACCATAAACAATTCCTGCATAGAACAAAAAATTCCACCACTTTGGAAGAGGGTGGTTGAGTTCTTGAATACCATCGTAGGTATGGTCAAGGAGAAGGTGCTTTTCGTCTGCTTCAACATGAAGATCAGTGTCCTTATTAGAGTCGCTCACTTTAATCCTCCTTAAGTGGTATCGAGGCAGCTTCATCGTAAAAAGCCTTATTCGACTTTTTGTAAGTGAAGTAGGTATAAATTGAAAAACACGCTACAAAAATAATGAGCCCGGTAAGTGGCAGCCAGAGAATATCAAACTGGCTTAATGCTGCTTGTTTCATTCGTCTTCTCCTTCTAGTTCCTCTTCTTCTTCTGGGATCGAACCATAGTCGATACCAAGACGTTGGATATAGGCGATCAAGGCAATGACCTCCTTATCTTGCATCTTTTCAGTGACGCCGCCATTTTTACCGAGATCTTCTATGATCTGCGCCGCCTGTTCTTTTGCATCAGTTTCAGCATTTGCAATCTCTTCATTAGAGTAAGGAACACCAAGAGTTTGCATCGCCGTCATCTTCTTCTCGAGCATGGCGTAGCCAGTTTTGCTTTCATACAGCCAGCCGTAACGTGGCATGATTGAACCTGCTGTCACTTCTTGTGGTTTCGCAAAGTGACGATAATGCCAAAGGTTAGAATACTTTCCTCCTACACGAGCCAAGTCTGGACCTGTTCTCTTTGAACCCCATTGGAAAGGATAATCGTAAACAAACTCGGCTGACTGCGATGCCTTACCGTAACGTAAAACCTCATGAGGAAGGGTCCTGACTGTTTGTGAGTGGCATAGATAACAACCTTCTCTGACATAGATATCTCGTCCAAGAAGCTCAAGTGGTCTATAAGGAGTAACTTCTTCAAACTTTGTGACGTACTGACTAGAGAGTATTGAAGGTACGATCTCGATGGCCGACCCAATTAAAATGGCAATGGCCGAAAGTACAGCAAAGAGTGTGGGCATGCCTTCTAGTTTTCTGTGGGCAGAGTCACCTGATTCATCGACATTTGGCTCAAGTGCGTAAGCTTCTAAAACTTCTTCTTTACCGACACTTCCTTGTCTCGCTGTCTTGTAGAGATTGTACATCATGATAAGGAAAGAGATCAGCACGAGAGTGCCACCTACTGCTCTTACCCAATACATTGGAACAATTCTTACGACTGTTTCAATAAAGTTAGGATAGACAAGTTTACCGGTTTCATCGATCGCACTCCACATGAGTGACTGTGTAATGCCAGCAACTAGCATTGAAACGATATATAAAACGAGACCAATCGTTGCCGTCCAAAACTGAATATTGGCCAAAGATTTGGAATACAACTTTGTATTCCAGAGTTTTTCAACTAGATAAAACAAGATCCCTGCGGTGAGCATATAGTTCCAGCCAATGGTGCCGGAGTGAACGTGGCCGGGAATCCAGTCAGTAAAGTGAGCAATCGCATTGATAGACTTTATTGATAAGAGCGGACCTTCAAAGGTGGCCATACCGTAAAAAGTTAAGGCCGTCGCCATAAACCGTAAGGTCGGCTCAGTTCGCACTTTATGCCAGACACCTCTAAGTGTCATGAGTCCATTGATCATTCCGCCCCAACTTGGCATCCATAGTGCGACAGAAAAGACCATTCCAAGAGTTTGGGCCCACTCAGGAAGCGTAGTGTAGAGTAAGTGGTGAGGCCCGGCCCAAATATAAATAAAGACGAGCGACCAAAAGTGAATAATTGATAGTCTATAGCTATACACCGGACGATTAGCGGCCTTGGGAATAAAGTAATACATCAAACCCAAAAATGGAGTGGTTAAAAAGAACGCAACAGCGTTATGACCATACCACCACTGAACAAGTGCATCCTGGACTCCAGAATAAATAGAATAGGACTTAGTCATTGAGACGGGAAGCTCAAGATTATTAATGATATGTAATACGGCAACAGTAATGATAGTTGCTATATAAAACCAGATCGCAACATAGATATGCTTTTCTCTACGCTTAACAATTGTACCAAAGAAGTTTACGGCAAATGCGACCCAGATTCCTGTAATGAGAAGATCAATAGGCCATTCGAGTTCAGCGTATTCTTTACCTGAAGTCATTCCAAGGGGAAGAGTGATGGCCGCTAGAATAATGATAAGTTGCCAACCAAAAAAATGAATTTTTGATAGCGTGTCGCTAAAAAGCCTGGCTTTAAGAAGCCTTTGTGTTGAGTAATAAATGCCAGCGAAAATAGCATTGCCACAAAAAGCAAAGATCGCAGCATTAGTATGCAGTGGACGTAAACGACCAAATGTTGTCCATGAAAGTCCTAGGTTCAGTCTGTATTCGGCTAACTGAAAGGCGATTGTCACACCCAGGAGCATAGCGATGGCTCCCCAGATCACAGTTGCAATCACAAACCATCTGACAGTTTTGTCATCATAAGAGAACGTCTCAAGACGTCTCGGGTTATTCGTCGCTGTACTACTCATTTCTGATTCTCCTTTGGAGCAATATTTTTAATTTTATCTTCTAAAAGCATTTTAAATTTTGGAGTTTCTAAGTCGTCGTATTGGCCTTTTTTTGTCATCCAAACGAAGCCACCTATAAAGAAAAGGCCTAGCAAAATTGAGATTGGAAGAAGAACTAGGATTATCTCCATAAGCTCCTCATCTTTTTTGTGCCGATATAAGTTGACGCTAAAACAGTGAGCGAACTTATTGGCATAATGATCGCACCTATTAGAGGTGTGATGATGCCGGCGAATACACCAATAATGGTGGCAAGGTTATAAATTAGTGAGAAAGCAAGATTGCGCTTGATCACATACATTGTTTCTTTTCCAAGAGTGAGTATGTCACCAATGCGTGCAATGCCTGGTTCGCTCATATAAATATCAGCGGCTTTAAGCGAGATATCCATCGCTCCAAGAACAGCTACGCCGACGTGAGCTTGTGAGAGTGCGATTGCATCGTTTGCACCGTCGCCGACCATCATCGATTTGTGTTGATTTCTTATAATGGCATTTTTAGATTCGGGACTTACCTCGGAATAGATATGTTCTTTTTCTATTCCTACTTGAAGTGCTATTTCTTTGCAGACTTGGCTATGATCCCCGGAGAGGAGCGAGATATGATAACCGCCGTCTTTAATTGACTTGATACTTTGATAGGAGTCGGTACGAACTTGATCTTCAAATGAGAGAGTTGCAATCATTTTATCATTTTCAAAGACGCGGTCGCGATCGATAGAATAAGTACTTCCGAAAATATCGGCACTAACTCCTTTGCCAGGAGTTTCCAGATAGTTGGACCTATTAAGTATTTTTGCGAAACGAGATTCAAAGTATTGAGTAATAGCTCTAGATTTTGGGTGGGTGGATGATCTCGTAAGTGAGAGAAGTACATCCGCTAGCGAGTGAGAAGAGTCGGAGCAAGTATCAATTCGCTTTAGTGCGAGTTGGCCGACAGTTAGTGTTCCAGTTTTATCAAAAAAAATGTTTTGAACTTCAGAAAGCTTTTGTAGGACAGAGTCGTTCTTAATGATTGCACCGGCTGATGCCGCTATTTCTAGCGACCTTGTAAAAGCAAGCGGAGTTGCGAGGGCTAAAGCGCAGGGGCAGGTCACAATAAGTAAAGTTAAAGCAGCTTCAAAACCGCTACTTAGAGACTCTGTGTAAGCCTCTTTTGCAAAAAGAATGGCCACGAGTACAAATATCGTAAACATAAAAAAACGTGCAATTTTGTCGACGTATAAGACGATTGGAGCCTTTGTCTTCCAGCCATCTTCAACACTTTTTAGAATTTGACCAACTCGAGTCTCTTCTCGAGTCTTCTTCACCTGAATAAGTATTTCATTAGAGATATTTTGTGTGCCGGCAAAAACAAATTGTCCAAGCTCTAGTTTGGTAGGTCTTGATTCTCCTGAGAATAATGAGTTGTTGATATAGCTTTCGCCTTCGATCACTATGGAGTCAGCGGGGATAAAGTCACCGGGAGCAATTAGCAGGTAGTCATTCTTACTGACAAAATTGGGATGGATCTCTTGTACTTTTCTGTTTTTGAGAGATTCGATCCGTCTTACACTGTCGCCTAAATAAAAATAGGAAAAATCTCTACTAGACAGTGCTTTTTCTTGGATCTTCTTTAGAAAGTACCTTGAAAGTAACAGTAGAAAGACGAGTGTTGTTAAGGAGTCAAAATAATTTTCGTGAACACCATTTAAGACATTCCAAGCTCCATAGAACGCTCCGGCAATGAGAGCAATTGAAATTGGCAGGTCAATGGAGACGACGCGATTTCGTAAGCTTCTGATGGCGTTTTGATAAAATGGAAGGGCGCTGTAGCTCAATACTGGAATGGCAAAAGCAATAGAGAGCATATTAAAAATGCTGGCATAGGAATCACTCGCACCAGCGTAATTGGAAACGGCGTATATCATGACATTGCTAGCACCAGCAGCCGCAATGCCGGTTTTTAGAAGGTAACTTCTTTCCTCGCTTTGTTTGAGTTCGATTGTTGATTGATTTTTCTGAAGAGGGTGAGGCTTATAGCCCAGCTGACTAAGTTCTCTTGCAACAGTAGAAAACTTAGCATCTTTTTGCTCAAGAATAGTCACGCTGACAATCGACTTCTCCATATCGAGTTTAGCATTGATGACGAACTCAACAAGCTCAGGAAGCTTTTCAATGAGCCAAAGACAAGCCAGACAGTGAATTCCCTCTAAGTAAAAGTCCATAGAGAGGGTTTGATTCTTTTTATACGCGTACTCTTCATGAAAAGAGTCATGATCGAGGAAAAGATATTTTTGCTCACTAAGCTGAACTGGAGCACGTCTTTTTATAACACCTGCTCGCTCTTTGATTTGGTAGTATTCGTCTAGACCAATATCGTTTAAGACTTCGTATACGGTCCTACATCCAGCACAGCAAAAAACTTTACTCGAGTCGATCCGACTTGTAATTCCTGCTAGTGCCGGCTCATCGCAGTGACTGCAAAGTACGACTTCTTGCTTGGTTATAGATGAGTGCTGGGCATGCATACTTGCGTTCTTTGATTGGAAGTCATGTCTCTTATTGAGCTCATCATTACATTATTCTCATACAGTCTGTTCCAACATGATTTAGGTCATGTTTCATGTTTTTAGCGCCGCTAAACACTGCACACTGATAGTTGTTTTTACTTTAGCTGCAATTGGAACCGGTGCATCGTGCGAAGTCAATAATGGATAGTTAATATGGTGACATGAAGCCTTTAATCCATCAAATCTATGCCCATAATCAATTAAGGAATTTTAATTACCTTATTGAATGTAGCGACTGCTTCGTTGCAATTGACCCCTATGATGCAGATCAGGTTATCGATAAAATCAACCAAGTTGGCAAACCTCTTCGCTTTATTATCAATACCCATGAGCACCATGATCATATTCGCGGCAATGATAAGCTTGATGCGAAGTTTAAGCCTCAAATCCTTGCCCATGCAAATGCGCTGGGGATGATTCCTCATTTGAGTCGTGGGCTGAAGGCGGGCGATACTATTGCTTTAGATGAAGGGTGGAATTTGGATGTCCTTGATACTCCTGGCCATACATTCTCACACCTTTGTTTGCTTTTAAAACAAGACGACATGGTACGCGCCGCTTTTACAGGTGATACGCTTTTTAATGCTGGTGTAGGCAATTGTCATAATGGGGGAGATCCCAAAGTACTTTTTCAAACGATACGGGATTATTTTATGACGTTATCAGATGATGTTATTATTTATCCCGGCCACGACTATCTTCGAAATAACTTGGGCTTCACACTTGATCGTGAACCCGGTAATGCGATCGCCAAAGATTGGTTTGAACGCCATCAAACGATGGATCAGGAGCGTGAGTTCTGGCAGACCTGCATGAAAGATGAAAGAAATATTAATACGTTCTTAAGACTAGAAGAAAAAGAAATTATTCAAAATCTTCCAAAGGCAGCAGAAACGCCCGAGGACGTTTTTATTACGCTCAGAGAGCTTAGAAATAAATGGTAGGAGAAAAAATGGCCTCATTAACAGTTGGAAAAGTTGCCCCAAGTTTTACGCTTCTCAATCAAAAAGGTGAAAAAGTTTCACTGAAGGATTTTAAGGGCAAAAAAAATGTAGTTATATATTTTTACCCTAAGGCGATGACCCCTGGTTGTACGACTCAGGCTTGTGGTCTTCGAGATTCAAAAAGAAAACTTACAAATGCTGATACAGTGGTCTTTGGAATCAGTCCGGATGCTCCGGCCAGATTATTAAAATTCATCGAACGAGATATGCTTAACTTTGATCTTTTATCCGATGAGGACCATGCCGTTGCCGATAAGTATGGCGCGTGGGGACCTAAAAAGTTTATGGGCAAGGAGTACGACGGAATTTTGCGCTCAACTTTTATCGTGGGTAAGGATGGCAAGCTTAAACACATGATGCCTAAAGTTAATACCAAGACCCATCACGAAGATGTTCTTGCTTGGATCAAAGAAAATTTAGACTAAGTACTTAAAATCACACCTTTAATTCCAGGGGCTTAACCCCTGGAACTTCTCGAATCATCTTGCCTTTGATACAACTGCGGCCAAATCGGAGGTTCTATGACTCATTACTGTTTACTGCTTCTTCTTGTGCTTATTTCATCTTGTGCAAGTTCTACTAATGCCTCCAATTCAAATATTGCATTTAGCTCGTCAAATGAACTAGAAGTGATGGCCTGGAACGTTGAGAATCTCTTTGATACCAAGCATGACGAAGGCAAGAATGATTGGACCTTTGTCGCTGCCAAGACTCCAGGTAAAAATGATGCCTGCGCCAAGGTTAGTTTTAAACGCTACCGTGATTAGTGCTTTGAAACCGATTGGAATGATGAAAAG